>DATLYW010000046.1 GCA_035574315.1 Candidatus Zixiibacteriota bacterium | reverse complement strand
GGCGGTTTTCAAATTCGCGGAACCGGCACCCGCCTGGGCGCCCGCGCTTACGGATACCGGCGGGTGAATCTCGACCTGGCGCGCCAGCCGGCGCACGAAATCGCCCTCCAGCCGGTCGCGCCGAAAGCGCTCTACCTCTCGTTTTACGGGATCGGCCATCGTGTGATCCGGGAAAATGCGCTCGAGCTGATCGACGCCACGGAACTGAACGCCGTCGTGATCGACGTCAAGGGCGACCGCGGCGGGATTTCCTACACGAGCGCAATTCCACTCGCGGCAGAGGTGGGAGCCCAGAGGATCATCACGATCCCGGAACTGGACAGCCTGGTGAGATCCTTGCGCGAGAAGGGCCTGTACACGATCGCCCGCATCGTGGTTTTCAAGGACAATCTCCTCGCGTCGAGCAAACCGTATCTGGCGGTCAAGACCGCAGGGGGAGCGATCTGGCACGACCGCGAAGGCCTGGCGTGGAGCGATCCTTTCAAAAAAGAGGCGTGGGATTACAATATCGCTGTCGCCGTCGAGGCGGCCCGCCACGGGTTCGACGAGATCCAGTTCGATTACGTTCGTTTCCCGGATGCGCGGGGGCTGGTTTTCTCCAGGCCGGACACCGAAGAAAACAGGGTGGCTGCAATCAGCGGGTTTCTCGAAGCCGCACGCGAAAAACTCATTCCGCACAACGTGTTCTTGGCCGTGGACATCTTCGGATACGTATGCTGGAACCTCAACGACACCGGAATCGGTCAGAGGCTGGAGCGGCTGGCGGCGCACGTGGATTACATTTCGCCCATGCTCTATCCCTCGGGGTTTCACCGCGGCATTCCAGGGATCGCCAACCCGGTGGCACATCCCTATGAAATCGTTTATCGTTCACTGGAGCGCGCGAGAGAGCGAACCGGGTTTCCCGCCGTCCGCTTCCGTCCGTGGCTGCAAGCCTTCCGTGATTACGCGTTCGACCGCAGGTACTTTACCGGAAAAGAGATTGCGCAGCAGATCCGCGCCGCGGAAGACTTCGGCTCTCACGGCTGGATGCTGTGGAATCCGCAGAACGTCTATTCCGCGGAAGGGCTTGCCCGGGGATACAATTGAAAAGTGAGCGGTGAGCAGCAAGCGGTGTCAAGCCGGATAAATCCGTGACAATTCAAGCCGGCTATATATAGGGTTGATACTTTTGGCGGCTTACCGGGCCTGCGAGAGGATGAGCCGGCGGGGCGAAAAGCGATGACCGGGAGCGTCGGGGTTCTTCGGGCGCCGCGGCAAATGACAGGATTGTGCATGGCCGTGATCCTGACGTGGCTGCATGGCGCGACGGCTGCGGTTGCCGGAGCTTTCGAGCCGGCCGATTTTCGCGCAATCGACGAGGCGGTGAGCCGCGAGATCGGATCGGGAAACGTTCCGGGCGCAGTGGTTCTCGTCGGAGGTCGAAAAGGCACCCTGTATCGGCGGGCGTTCGGCTACCGCGCTCTGGAGCCGGAGAAGTTGCCGATGACCGAAGAAACGATCTTCGATCTCGCCTCGCTCACCAAAGCGGTCGCGACGACCACGGCGGTCATGCAGCTCGCGGAGCAAGGCAAACTGGCTCTCGACGACCGGGTCGAGCGCTACTGGCCCGAGTTCGGCTCCAGCGGAAAACGGGGCGTGCGCGTCATCGACCTGCTCGCGCACACGAGCGGCCTTCGCAGCGGATTCAGCGGAGATCCTGCATGGTCGGGGTACCGGGCGGCGCTCGAGCGGATCGAAGCGGAAAAGCTTCTCTGGCCGCCCGGCACGAAGTTTCTCTACAGCGATCTCAACTTCGTCGCCCTGGGCGAGCTGGTGGCCCGCGTCTCCGGTCTGCCGTTCGAGGTCTATTGCGACCGGCGGATCTTCGCCCGGCTGGGAATGACGGACAGCGGTTTCAGGCCGGGGCCGGAGAAGCACCGGCGTATCGCGCCGACGAGCTACCGAAACGGCCGGCTCCTGTGGGGAGAGGTTCACGATCCGACTGCTTCAAGGATGGGCGGTGTCAGCGGCCATGCCGGTCTTTTCTCCAGCGCCGACGATCTCGCGCTGTTCGCGCGCGCGCTGCTCGGTTTCGGCGCGGCAGGCTCGGGGACGATCCTTCGGCCCGAGACGATAAGCGCAATGGCGGCGCCACGCGTCCGCGCGAACGGGAACGGATGGTGGGGGCTGGGATGGGAGGTGGCGCCTGCGTTCGATTTCTCCGCGAACGGCTCGCCTCACCTGGCTTTCGGACACAACGGCTTTACCGGAACGTCGCTCTGGATCGACCCGGACTCGAGGCATTACGCGATCGTCCTCGCCAGCCGACTTCACCCTGGAGACGCGGGCGATGCAAAGCCGCTGCGGGCCGAAGTCGCGCGGATCGTCGCTCGGGCTCTCGGGCGCTTCCCGGCAGAGAAGAAGGAGGCACGCCAGGCCGCGGCCGGGGAAACGGCCGGGGCGGGGGCAGGCCCCGTGCGTGTCGGCGTGGACCGGCTCGTGGAGCAGGATTTCGCGCCCCTGGCCGGCCGGCGGGTCGGCCTGATCACCAATCACACAGGGGTCGACCATGCCGGGAGGAGGACGATCGATCTTCTTTCCGGAACCCGGCGGGTCGGGCTCAAAGCGATCTTCAGCCCGGAGCACGGCCTGGCGGGAGGCAGCGAGGCTAGGGTGCCCTCGACCGTCGAGCCGGTAACGCGGATTCCTGTGCACAGCCTTTACGGAAGCGTTCGGCGCCCCGCCGGCCGAATGCTTGAAGGTATCGACGCGCTGGTCTTCGACGTCCAGGACGCAGGCGCCCGTTTCTACACCTATATCACGACGATGGCTTACGCGATGGAAGCGGCGGCAAAACGGGGAATCGAGTTTTTCGTGCTCGACCGGCCCAACCCGATCAACGCGTCGGCGGTCCAGGGCCCGGTTCTGGACCCCGACCTGAAATCGTTCACCGGCTATTTTCCGATGCCGGTCAGACACGGCATGACGGCCGGGGAGCTGGCGGCGATGTTCAACGGCGAGGCCGGAATCGGCGCGCGGCTCCGCGTTCTCGAGATGACGGGCTATCGCCGCACCGCCTGGTACGACGAGACGCGACTGCGCTGGATCGGTCCGTCTCCGAACCTGCCGACCCTGGCGGCGGCGGTGCTCTATCCGGGTGTGGCGATGGTCGAAGCCGCAAACGTAAGCGTAGGCCGTGGAACGGACGTTCCCTTCCAGGTCGTGGGCGCCCCCTGGATCGACGGCGCCGAGCTGGCTGATTATCTCGGCCGGCGGAAGATTCCCGGTCTCTCTTTCAAAGCCGCAAGCTTCACGCCAGGTTCCGATCGCTACCGCGATCGGTTGTGTCACGGCGTGCGCTTGATCGTCGAGGACCGGGAACAGCTCGATACCCCGGCCCTGGGAATCGAGCTGGCGAGCGCGCTTTACCGTCTTTACCCGGGTCAGTTCGAGCTCGAAAAAAACCTGGCGCTTGTCGGTGCCCGGTGGGTGCTTCAGGCGATCAAGGAAGGGCGGGACCCGAAAGCGATCGCCCGGGCCTGGGCGCCGTCGCTCGAGGCGTTTGGCAGGGTGCGAGCGAAATACCTGCTCTACCGTTGATATCTCATTGAGATGCGAAGGGTTTCTCGGGCCGAGACCGCTTCGCGGCGGTTCCCCCTTCAGACGTTCCGTGCAACCGGGAACCGGGAGAAATCGCAGACCATTCCTTCACCCCCTCCGCAGCTTCCCGCAGATCATTTCGGGCAGCGCGCTAAAAATCGCCGTCCCTTGCAGATTTGAAAGGAAGCCGGCCGGATTCTTGTCATTTGTGCAACAGGCGATCAACAGGCACGCGGAGTTGGAGGTTTGCGCGCCGGGCACGGCGTTTGAATATCAAGCCATGTGCCGGCTCAAGGTTCCGGGGGAGGTGCACTGATGAACGGCACGGCTGACCTCAAGGCAATGCGGGTGACGATCGGAGACCTTATCGTCGCGATTACGGAAGCCGCTCTGGAAGCGACGGGAGACAAGGACAAGGCTTACGAAATCACGAGCCTTGCCCTTGGTACGCTTTTGGAGAACTCCACCGCGGACGGCCTGCTCGCGGCCTGCGATGACAGTGTGGTTCACTGACGCGAGGCGAACCGGGCTCCGCGGAGGCGCAAGGTGCACGACCACGGGAGTTCGCTTCACCGGAAGGAGGTTGCCGTGAAGCCGGAGGCCGTTGAGCGCGTCGCGACCTGCCGGAGGCCGTGCTCAGTACCCGACGCATCTTTCGAACTCGTCGTAGGCGGCATGGAGCGTCGATACGAAGTAGTGGAACCAGGGCATGATGTCGTGGCGGCCGTCGTGCCAGCCGAGAGAGCTGGCGCGCAGCGCCGCATAGTAACTTTCCCTGGTTTGCTCGACGATCCGTTCGAGGCTGATGTAGCGGCCCACCATATAGCCGTGCTGGTACAGGACCAGGAGCGTTAGCAGGCGGGAGATACGACCGTTGCCTTCGCGGAACGGGTGGATGCAGAGGAAATCGAAAACCAGGCCGGCGACCGCCAGAAGCGGCGGGATGCTCGACCGGTCCAGGCTCTCCCTGTAGCTCCGGCACAGCTCCTCGACGGCGGCGGGCACCCGGGCGGGCTCCACCGGGCAGAAGCGCACGTCGAGCTGGCCCTCGGGATCGAGCTCGACGATTTCGTTTTGCGTCTCTTTCCATTCCCCCGCGTCGCCGATGGTTCCCGCCATGGCGACCGAATGAAGGCATTTCAACGTCTCGGGAGTAACCGCGACGCTATCGGCGTTGGCGTAAACCCAGCGCAGGCCGTTGGCATAACCCACGATCTCTTCCTCGGATCGATCGCGCGGTCGCGCGTCGCAGAGGACGAGCGGCCGCAGGCGCTCGGGCTCGACGGTGACGCCGTCGATGCGGTTCGATGAAGCGGTTCCTTCGATGATCGCGGTTTCCTGCAGCGTCCTGAGGAGGCGAGAAGAGCGCCTGACGTAAAGGGCTTGTCTTTTCCTGGACTCGGCCAGCTTGTCGAGCAGCCAGGCTGTCCCCGGCGGCAATTGTATCGTTGCCAGGCGGTCTCCGCGGAAAGTCATCATGGCCGGCTCGGAAGAGTCACTGCGGTCGGTCTCCGCCGCTCACCTCGTTCTAGACGATGACCACCGAGTTCTCCGTCCCGTAGTCGTTGGGCACGGTTCCAGTCATTGAAATCGCCCGCCACATGGGCAGTGCCGACGAGATTCGCGACTTCTTTGGGCAGGATGAACGTCACCTTGCAAACCGACTTTCCCTCCAGGTACCGCTTTTTCAGGCTCATAGGCGGTGCTCTCCTGAGTCGTTTTGCCCAGCCGCGGCGAGCAATTCCCGTACCAGCGACTCCGGCAGGTGTTGGAAAAAAAACGGCCGGAGGCCCGATCGGGCCTCCGGCCGAAACCACCGTCGGTTCGGAGCGGGGCTGCCCTAGGCGCGGGCGACCGGGACGGTCTCGGCGACGGTCTTGCTGATCTCGGATATGTCGCTGCCGAGCAACGCGAGGAGGTCGTCCAGCGTGACGATTCCAAGGACCTTGTTGCCCCCGTCGACGATGGGCACCCGCCGGACGTGTTTTTCGTGCATGAATCTCGTGAGATCGTGCAGGTTCTTGTCCACGGTGATGCAGGCGGGATTGGGGGTCATGACCTCGCTCACCTTGGTCTGGCGAGAGTCCTTCGTTTTCCCGGCGACCTTCAGGGCGATATCCCGATCGGTGAGAATACCGCAAAGTCGCCCGTTCTCCTGGACGATCATGCAGCCGATGTTCTTTTCCGCCATCAGCTGGCAGGCGTCGGCCACGCTCGCGTGCGGGGAAATGCTGACCACGGGCCGCTGACAGAATTCTTGCAATGACATGGCGTCACCTCCTCAGAAAATTTTTCACCTGTGTCCAGTCTCCCGGAAATCGGCAATTAGCGTGCCAGACCAGGAGAAAGGAAATTACAAGATGACACCTTAATATTTGCGAGATAATGTCTCCAAAATCATCAGGAATTTTTTTCGATTCGGACAAAAAATTCTCGGTTTCAGGAAGATTATTGATTTTTCCAAGCTGCCCGTTCGGCGAAATATCAAGAACCGAAAACCAGCACGAACCGAAGCCCAAACAACCGAGAACCCTGGATTCGGACCCCGATGGCGGAAGACGCTCAGGCGACGTGTTTCTGCTTTTTTTCGGCGCTCTTTGTCGAGGCGAGGATCCTTATTACTTCCTCGTCGGTCACCTGCGAGAAGTCCTCGAAGAACTGGCCGACGGCGAAGAAATCCTCGGGAGTATCGAGGTAAACCACCTCGTCGGCGTATTTCGAAATATGTTTCAGCGTCGCAACCGGCAGGACGGCGACCGCCGCGATCAATTTCGCCGGTTTGTGCTCCCGGACAGAGCGCAGGGCCGCAATCATCGTCGCGCCGGTGGCGATGCCGTTGTCGACCACGATCACGACGCGCCCTGACGGATCGGCAGGCGGCCGGAACGGCGTGTACCTGCGGCGGCGCCGGCGCAGGGTTTCGAGCTGTTCCTCTTTTTCCCTTTCCAGATATTCCTCGCTGACTCCCAGTTCGGCCGCGGCGCCGGAAAGATAGACCCGCCCCTGCTCGTCGACCGACCCGATGGCGAATTCGGGTTGGCCGGGAGCGCCCAGCTTGTGCACCAGGACCACGTCGAGGTCCCCGTCCAGGCCGTCGGCGATCACCTTCGCCATGGGAACGGCTCCCCTCGGGATTCCCAGGACCAGCGGCTTTTGCGGCTTGTACTTGATCAGCTTTTGAAGCAGCAGCGAGGCTGCGTGCTCTCGATCCCTGAACATCATGACGATTCTCCTACGCGGAAGAGGCTTCGAGCGAATGACTTGCATTGAACATGCCAAGGCGCCCATCCCATGATTCTTCATCCGAGGGAAGAAAACAGGATTTCCTTTGCAGGGATGAGAAAGCCGGAAGATGACCGCCGCAACCAGTTCCCGGGCCAGTTTCCGGTTCCAGGTTTCGGTCATTCTATTCGCCGAGATCTTCGCCGCGCCGGGCCAGGCGGATGTTCGAGATCTGAATCACGCGAACACAGGAGGCTTCCCTGAGCGGTGCGAGGATCTCTATCGTGTCGCCTCGGGAATGGAGGCGCTGGATCAATCCCAGGGCGACGGTCCGATTATAGTCGTAGTTGAGCCCGACCAGAAGTCCCTTGAGGCTCTCCGGCGAAAGCCGGTCCAGAGAAAGGAGCGGGAGGAGCGGTTCGGCCGACGAGCCGAGCCTGCCCGACGGAGGCGACAAAACGATCAGACGGCTGGCGTCGAATGCGAGCGACCTCGCCCGCCGAAAATAAGCGCGGAATCGCCGCGTTCTATAGCGATAACGCTCGGCAAGGCTCCTCAGCCGCGCAGAGCGGCAGGCCGGCAGGCGGTGGATCGCGAGATTCGGCCGATGCTCGAACAGCGAGAGCACCGGCTCAAGCTCGTTCCGGCGCTGAAATGCGACGACGTGTTGCGGGTCGAGCAGGGCGATTTTGGCCGACTTCAGCTGGAAGCCGGCGGTTCCAACGACCAGCCCGGTGGTGTCGATGAGAACCGCTTTCGCCCCTCGCCTTAGCGCCTCGTCGGCAAGCGTTCGCGTCGCGACGGCGATCTGAAGCAGGTGACCGACCGGCGACACGGAACCGACGAACGAAAGCGCATGGCATGGCAGGGATCGGCGCGTGGACGAGGGGCGAACCAGCATGGACAGACCGACGGTGGCGGGAGGACCGACGGTCGATTGACCGATGTCGCTGTCGAGGATCGCCACCGGAGCAACTCCCGAGCGACAGAAGTGGGCCGCGCAGGAACGGACAAAAGTGGTCTTGCCGGTGTCCGAGGCCCCGAGAAAGAGGATGACGCCGGGCCGTCTCGCCAGAGCGTGAAAGGTTGCGGCCCATAGCGGTTCTCTCACGGTTTTCATCGGCATGTCCACGGAGCTACAATGGGCTCGAAGCACTCCATTCCACGGAGCTCGCTCTCATGTCAACCCGCCGGCCGCACGCAAGCGTTGATCGTTGCCGGTCGGGACCGATCGCGGGGATTCCGATGGCCGCGAATAAAACGGGAACGTTTTGTTCATAATTGAGAACCTCCCGGGCGATACGTCGCAAAGCGCAAGGCACGCATCTTGCGCTGTACAAGTCCTATGATCGCCGAAGCGCAGAGCCCGGAAAAGATCCGGAAAACGGAAGATCGGAAGGGTCCGGACGAAGAACCGGTCGTTCGAAGCAGAATCGAACTTCAACCGGAGCTCAGCCTCATGCTGGCTGTTCTCGAAAACGCCGTTTCTTCATTCCAAAAGCATCTTCTCGCCCGCGACCGCAGAGGAAAAAGGATATTTGCGGAGACGGAGCAGTGGATTCAAGACGACCGGAACGACAGGATCTTCTCCTTCGTGAACGTCTGCGAACACTTGGGCATCAATCCGAAATACCTTCGCCGCGGTCTGATGCGCTGGAAGAAGGAGAAGCTGGAGCGGCAGGCGTTGCGCTCGCCCGACGATCCCGAACATTCTTTTGGCGGTTCCGTCCCGGAAGTACGGGCCGCGGAAGAGAGCGAAGCGGAAGCGGGCGAGGGACCGGACGCCTTGGCTCTCTATCTCCAGGAAGTTGCGACGATCCCGCCGCTCAGCCGGAAGCGCGAGAACGACCTGATCGAGCAGATGAAGCGGGCGCAGGAAGAGCTCGAGCAAGAAGCGCTGACCGCTCCGGCCGCCGTCGACTATGCCCTCGCCAGGCTGGACGAGCAAGCGAAAGCGGCAGGCGAAACGGAACCACCGGATGAGGCCCGCCGGCAGCGGCTTACGAAAACGGCGGCCATGGTCCGCAGCCTGGCCGGGTCCCGCGACCGGATTGCAGCGGCGCTGGGGGAGCCATCGTTGCCGCCGTTGGAGCGGAAGCGATTCGAGCAGGAACTCATTGGGGTGAATGCGGAGATTGCAAAGGCCTTGAAAAGCCTTCTCCCCAAAAGCGCCGTGGCGGAAATCGCATCGGCGCTGAAGAGCGCATCCGCTCGCCTTGCGGAGCAGGAGAGCCAGGCAAAGGCCGCCCCTGAGGTCGATCGGGCTGCGATTCTCGCCGAGGTCCGGCGGATCGAGCAAGAGATGAAGCTTCCGGCGACAGAGATAAGACGCCGCGCAAGCTCGATCGCGCAAAGCGAGGCGCGGCTCCTTGCCGCAAGAAGCGAACTCATCGATAAGGGCCTGCGACTGGTGGTACGGCTGGCGAGAAGATACGCCCGGCGCGGCCTGCAGCTCCTCGATCTCATTCAAGACGGTAACGTGGGGCTCTTGAAGGCGGCGGAAAAATTCGATCCGACTCTGGGGCTCCGTTTTTCCACGTACGCCTGGTGGTGGATTCGCGAGTTCATCCGGCGTGGAGCGTTCGAGACAGCGCGGCTGATCAGGGTGCCGACCAGCGCCATGGCGGAATGGCGCGAGCTGCGCCGGGTCCGGCGCGAGCTCTCCCGGAAGCTGTGGCGCGAGCCGACGCTGGCGGAGATTGCGGCGGAATCCGGCAAGTCGATCGAGGAGGTGTTGCGCGTCGTAGCGACGATGACCCGGCCCGTTTCGCTCGAAGCTCCGCTGGGCGAGGATTCCACCGTGGCGCAGTTTATCGAGGACCGGGCCGGCCCGGAGCCATTCGAACGGATCTTGGTGGAAGAGGTTCGCGCTCAGGTGGCCAGGGCGCTCGCCGCCTTGCCGCCGAAGGAAGAAGCGGTGCTGCGGGCCCGTTTCGGCCTCGGGGATGCCCGGCCGCACACGCTGGAAGAGCTCGCCAGGGAGTACTCCATTACGCGCGAGCGCGTCCGCCAAATCGAGCACAAGGCTCTTGAAAGGCTGCGACGAAACGCGTCGCAAGCCGTTGCGAGCAATTTCGGATGAAATAGTGTCTGCGAAGCAGCGCGGCGCCGTCGAGCAGTCAAAGGGGGCATCGTGAGAACGCTGGTTCTATTGCGTCACGGGGAGAGCGTGTGGAATCGAGAGAATCGCTTTACCGGCTGGGTGGACGTCGGCTTGACCGACAAGGGTATCCGAGAGGCCGTTGATGCCGGACGCCTTCTGCTCGAGAAAGGCTTTGGATTCGATGTCGCGTATACTTCCGTTCTCAAGCGAGCCATCAAAACCCTCTGGATTGTTCTGGAGGAAATGGATCTCATGTGGATTCCCGTCCATCAAAGCTGGCGGCTCAACGAGCGCCACTACGGCGCCCTTCAGGGATTGAACAAATCGGAGGCGGCGAAACGGTTCGGGGTCGAGCAGGTCATGATCTGGCGCCGAAGCTACGCAGTCCCGCCTCCGCCGCTGTCGAAGGACGACGAATCCAATCCGTCCAGGGATCCGCGTTACTCGGCGCTCAGAGCGGAAGAGATCCCGTTTACAGAAAGTCTCAGGGACGTGGAAGCGCGCTTGCTGCCGTATTGGCGGGAAGCCATTGGTCCGGCCATCCGGGACGGAAAGCGGGTCCTGATCGTCGCGCACGGGAACAGTCTCAGGGCGTTAGTGAAGTTTCTCGACAAGATCCCGGATGAGAAGATCGCCGAGGTTAATATCCCTACCGCCATTCCGCTGGTTTACGAGCTGGACGACGAGCTGGTGCCGACCCGAAGCTTTTATCTCGGCGATCCAGCGACGGTGCAGCGCGCGATACGGGAAGTTGCCGGACAGATAAGCCGGGAGTAAGAGGGCCTGGGCGGCGAGTGCAAGGGGTTTTCCGGGAGCGGCCAAAAAGGGATGGCGAAGGATTTTGCGGTTATCCGGCGGCCTCCACGAACCGGAATCTCGCGCCCACGAGTGTCGCCACGACCACCAGGCCCGTAGAGACAAGGATCATCATGATGCCCAGGGCCGAGAGCTTGCCCCAGAGCCCGTCCTCGGCAAAGCGCAGGATCTGAACGGCAAGCACTTCCGTGCCCGGCCGCGACAGGACTACGGAGAGCGTCAGCTCGCGCACGAACATCGTGGCCATGAGAATCCACGCGGAGACGATGCCCGGAACGAGAAGGGGAAGCAGGATCCGGCGCATCGTCGTGAGCGGACTCGCCCCGCAGACGCGCGACGATTCCTCGAGATGCGAGTGAATCTGTACGAAGGCGCTGGACAGAGGCCGGATGCCGTAGGGCATGTAGGTCGCGACGTATCCGATCAGCAGGGCCCAGAGGGTGGCGTACACCGGTGTCTGGACGAAGAACCACATGAATCCTATGCCGATGACGATGCCTGGAAACGAAAACGACAGATAGCTCAGCGACTCGAGCACGCCGGAGGCCGTAGATCGGACCTTGACGATGATGTAAGCGACGAAAACGGAAAGCAGCACGCCCAGGGTCGCACCGGCCACGCCCAGGATGAGGCTGTTCCGCAGGGACAGCACCGAAATGGGATCCTCCAGGACCTCGGTCCAGTGATGCTTCCAGCTCATCAGCGAGAAGGCCCGGGCGCTCGGCACCATGGAGTAGGGCACGAGCGAAGTGTATAACAGCACCGCCACCGGAAGCACGATCAGGACCATCGAGAGGAGACCCACGACCAGGAAGAGGGGTATTCTCGCCCCCTTGAGCTCGACCACTGCGGGGCGGAAACCGCGGCTCGAGATGGTGACGTATTTCTCGCTTTCCGACGTGAGCGCCCGGTAAACGATTATGAGAATGACCGAGGCCGCCAGCACGCTCATTCCTACAGCGGCGGCTTTCCCGTAGTCCGGTGCGAAGCCCTTGGCGATCATTTCATACAGGTAGGTGGCGAGCACGTACACGCGTCCAGGCATGCCAAGCACGGATGGGACGGAAAAAGAGGCCAGGCTGCGGACCACGCCCAGAATGAAGGCTGCCAGGATGGCGGGCCGGAGCACGGGCAGGGTCACCCGCCGCAGAGTGAGCCACGGACCGGCCCCGAACACTCGGGACGATTCCTCGAGGCTCACGTCGAAGGAGCCCATGGCGGGCGCGATGATCAGGTAAGCGACGGGAAGGTCAAGGAGCCCCTCCACCAGGATCATCCCCGCCATGGAATAGATATTGAAGGGCGCGCTGTCGAGAGAGAAGGCCTGCTGGAGCACGAGGTTCATGATCCCGTTTGAAGGATTCAGCAGCAGCGCCCAGCTTACCGAAAAGAGCAGGTGCGGGATCATCATCGGAATGATCGAGATGATCTGGAACAGGAACTTGAAAGGAATGTCGGTGCGGTTGTTGAGATAGGCGAGGAACAAGGCCAGGCCGGTGGCGAGCGTCGATGAGCCGAGAACGAAGACGATCGTGTTCGCGATGGCGTTGAAAAACTCCGGGTCGGTGTAGGCCTGGACGTACTTGTCCAGAGTGAAGCTCCCGAAGGCGGTCAACCCTTTCGAAAAGCTTCCCAGCACGAGCATGACCACGGGACACAGGGTCAGGGATCCGACGATGAGAATCAGCAGATAAGTCAGCTTCGATCGCGCCTGAACCATTCCCTCCGCCCTTCCTCAAAGCGACACGAGCAGGCAATGAGCGGGACTCACGGCGAACGTGACGGGATCGCCTTCTTCCAGGCTCGTGTCCGTATCCAGTTTCGCGAGCAGGCGCTCGGTACCGATCCGGATTTCAGCCTCGTAGGCCTCGCCGACGAAAACCAGGGATTCGACGCGGCCCTTGAGGATGTTCGCGCCGGCGGCCGTCTCTGGCCGGGCGATCCGCAGGAATTCCGGCCGGATGCAGAGCGTGGCTTCGGTTCCAACAGGGATCTCGCGGCGCTGGCAGGCGATGGTGCCCAGGCCGCAGTCCACGATGGTGCGGCCAGCCTCATGGGCGCGGACGCTCGCCTTGACCAGGTTGGCGCGGCCGATGAAATCCGCCACGAACCGGGTGTCCGCGTCGAAATAGATCTTCTTCGGAGACCCCACCTCGATGATCTGTCCCGCGCGCATGACCGCGACCAGGTCGGAGAGCACCAGCGCTTCGACCCGGTCGTGCGTCACGTAGACAGCGGTGATCTTCAACTCGCGCAGGAAGCCTCTCAGCTCCTTGCGGGTCTCTTCCCGTAGCTTCGCGTCGAGATTGCTCAGCGGCTCGTCGAAGAGGATGACCTTCGGCTCGGCGACCAACGCCCGCGCCAGCGCCACGCGTTGCTGCTGCCCCCCGGAGAGCTTGGTCGCCGGGCGCCTCTCGAATCCTTCGAGGCGCACGAAGCGCAGGGTCTTCTCGACCATCTGGCGAATAACCTCCCGCGGGAGCCTGCGGACCTGAAGCGGATAGGCCACGTTGTCGAACACGTTCATGTGCGGCCAGATGGCGTAGGTCTGGAACACCATCGCCAGTCCCCGCTTCTCCGTCGGAACAGAGATATTCTTCTCCCTCGACGAGACCACTTCGCCGCCGATCCGGATCTCCCCGCTGTCCGGGGTCTCCAGCCCGACGATGCAGCGGAGCAGCGTGGTTTTGCCGCAACCGCTCGGTCCCAGAAGGGTGAAAATCTGGTTGCCGGGAATCGTCAGATTCACGTTGTCGAGGGCCTTGATGGTCTTGCCCTCGGAGAAATAGTGCTTGCTGACGCTCTCGATCCGGATTTCCATGCTGTGCCGCTTATGGACCGACGCGGAAATGACGGGGGGCGCTCATGGCTCGCGCGCCTCGCTCCCGGCTTGCATGCTTGCAGGGCAAACGCCGCGCCGGCCCGTGGAAACGGGCTGCCGGCGCTTCGCCGGCAGCCCCTCGGAAAGTAAGGTCTGCCTGGATCGCTGAAAGCCGTGACGATACTACCGGACGTTGAAGATTTTTTTGAACTCGCTGCCCCATTTGTTGGTTTCTTCGTCCGATAGCTCGCGGATGGCGATGACCTTGGCCTTGTCGATTCCGTCGATGGGAGGAAAGACGCCGGGCGCAAGCACGTACTCGCCCACGTCTTTGGCGAGAATGCCCATGGCCTTCTGCGAAAGCCAGTAATCCACGAACAACCGCGCGGCGTTGGGATGCGGCGGTTTGGAGGTCACGGCGATGGCCCGCGGAGTACCGAGCATGGGTTGCGCGACCCTGGCCCAGTCGAGCGGAGCCGGGGCCTTGGTAACGATGTACTTCGGCATGGAGATGCCGATCAACTTCTCGCCGCTCTCGATCGGCGCGGGGGTCGGACCCAGAGAGGCGACGAACATGGGCCGGTTGGCGGCCAGCCCCTTGAGGAACTTCATCCACTCGGCCTCGGACTTGAAGACATGCTCCTTGAGCCCGATCAGCCAGCCGATCGTCGTGGCATGGTTCGCGGGATTGGGCATGACGATCTTGTCCCTCCATCTGGGGTGCGTGAGATCCTCGTAGCGCTTCGGCACGTCGGCCTTTTTCACCAGCTCCTTGTTGTAGATCAGCGCGATGTACTCGATCCCGAAGAGCTGGATGTAATCGTCCTTCTTCGTCCACTGAGGGTAACCGGCGGCGGCCGGCGAGCGGTAGGGCGCCAGAATGCCCTTTTCCTTCAGCAGCTCGAGGATCGGCAATGGTGCCTGGACCACGTCAGCCATGAACTTGCCGGCCTCGAACTCGGTGACGGCAGTTGCGACGAACCTCGCGGTCGAGATCCTGGTGTATTCGGCCTTCACGCCCGTATCCTCGGTGAAGGCTTTCATGATAGGCTCGACGGCCGTGATGTTGGCGTAGAAGGCTACCTTGCCCTCGGCCCTGGCCTTATCGAGCAGGGTTTGGTCCGCGGCCCGGGCGTGCGCGGCCGCGAGGAGAACGATGCATGCGATAAGAGTCTTTTTCATGATGCTCTCTCCTATGGCCAGCTGATTTAAAAATTCCCGCCTTTTGCTGCGCTCCGCAATTCGCATACCAGATCTCGCACCGCCCGTTTGGCCGCAATCCCCGGCTCAGCGCCTCGATTCTTTTGCAATCGTGCCATTTCCCGCGAGCCCTTTTTTCATTCGTGGGAAATGACAGGGAAACCCTGTAGATCAGGGCTCCGGTCGCAGCGAAGCCCAGGACAACGGGCATCGTGTTGCCTTGATGCATGCCGGAACATCGACCGCATGCGTCCGGGAGCAGGTCATCGGGCGGGGTACAAGAACGGAAGCGGGCGATCGAGGAAAATGACCGCAAAGAAAGACCATCCGAACCTCGAAGACCTTGCTTGCGGAAGCGCGGGATAATCTTTCCTTGCTGGCACCGCTCTTGCTGGCTTTTTTCGTCGGCAATGATTCCCACGGAGGCTTTGGGTGACCTGAGGTCGGGCCGTCGCCGTGCCAGGCTTTTGGAGCGTCGCAAGGTGGTGGTCCAGACTCTCAATTACGTCAATGCGGAACGTGGCTCCCTGGAGGCCAACCGGGGGTGGAAGAATTTGTCCGCAAAGCGAAACCGGAGATCGCTGCTCAATCAGGTCTACCGCTGGTACACGGCGGAACTCCGGAAGATTGATGCGGAGCTGAGCCGGTTGAAGCCGCCGGCGCACCACGCTCGCAGCGAGTAGCCTTAGCGAAAAGCGTCCGGCGCCAACGCTGGCAAAAGCAATAACAAGAAAACAAAGCGCGACGCCTTTAAGACGGCGGTCCATCGAGCAGCTGTGACAGCGAGCAGGCGCGCGTGACTCCAGAAAAGGAGGCGCACAATGGCAACTTACATCATGCTGACGAGGCTTTCGCCCGAAGCCCTCAAGCTGCCGGGATCCGTGGCCGAGCTCAACAAACAGGCCGAGGAACGGATCAAGAAGGAATGCCCGGGCGTCAAGTGGCTCGCCAACTACGCGGTTCTGGGCCCTTGCGACTACCTGGACATTTTCGAGGCTCCGGACAGCGAGACGGCCACGAAGGTGGCGTTGCTGATCCGGTCGTTCGGCCACGCGACGACGGAGACCTGGGTGGCAACGCCGTGGGATAACTTCCTGAACCTGGCAACCGGCCTGAAGGGCTGAGGGAACAGCCCTTTCCAGAGACGGCTACACGATACATTTGCGAGCGTTTGCAAAGTCGCAAGCGGAGAGGATCGCCTTTTTGCAGAGCCGAAAATCTTTCGACCGAAGGCGAAACAGATGAAGATGTTTTTGGTGGCACGCCGATTGCGGCGACGTATTGTTGAGTCCGCAACCATGTAGACATGGTATCGTGGGTGGCTCGTCGCCGAGGCGTTTCGAGCAGGCTGGTGAGCGTCAGGCCGAGCGCAAGAGCTTATCCCACTTTTCGACGGCTACCCGGGTGGGCTCCCCCAGTTAATGAGAGAAAGGAGGAAAGAGTCATGGCAGAAAGGGCAAGAGAGCACGAAACGAGGGCGGTGGCGCCATGGAGGCCGTTCATGGACTTCAGGCGCTGGGAGCGGGAGATGGACCGGATGATGGACGAGTTCTTCGGCCGGGCAGTGAGACCCTGGTGGCCGGTGTGGGGGCGGGAGGACAGGGAGATCGTCAGCCCCGCGATGGACGTTTACGAGGAGAAGGACGAGATCGTCGTCAAGGCGGAGCTCCCGGGGATGAAGAAGGACGACATCGAGGTCAACATCTCCGACTCGCAGCTGATCCTCAAGGGGGAGAAAAAGAGAGAAGAAAAGATCGAGGAGGAAAACTACTACCGGTGCGAACGCTCCTACGGCGCTTTCTACCGGGCCATCGATTTGCCCAAGGAGGTGCAGGCGGACAAGATCAAGGCCTCGTTCAGGGATGGGGTTCTGGAGGTGAGGCTGCCGAAGAGCGAAGAGGCCAAGACTCGAGAAATCAAGGTGAAGGTGGAGTGAGCGGCGATGCCGGCCGGGTCCGCGGGCGAGCTACGGCGGTTCCAGAAACGCCCCGGGCCCGGCGCGGTAATTCGTTTCCTGGTTTCCAGTTTCAGGTTCACGATTCGCTCGCGCAGGTCTTAGTGGCGTTTGACCTCTCGAACGGAGCGAAGCGGTCGAACGGCCCGAACGGTTCGAACGGGAGCAAAGCGGCCTACTGCGGCGAGATGCCGTAGTCTTTCTCCAGCGTTTTTCTTATCTTTTCCATCGCCGCGCGAGTGGCTTCGAGCATTCGCCGGCTTCTTCCGTCCGCGATGCGCCCTTTGCGAATGTTTTCGAGCAGTGCCTCGGCGCGATCGCGGAGGGACGCGTATTCCTGCTGAAGCGCGTGCAGGTCCTTGCCGCGCCGCCCCTTCTTTACCTTCCAGATTTCATGGACGACGTACCTTTTTTTGGTTCGCACGGCTTCCGAAAAAGCCGCCCAGCCGGCATAGACGCTCTGGAAGCAGGGATAGATCTTGATTTTTTGTTCGTCCGGAAGGCGGAGCACCTGCTGGAACAAGGTCTCGAACCATCGATCGACCAGCCGCATGAACCTCGGAAGCGGGATTTTTCTGGTGGTGCGCACCGTCGGTCTGTGCTGGTATTCCTCGGCGGAAAAACAACGCAGCAGAACATAGGTGTCGACGATTCCCAGCTGCCGCGCCCGTTTGAGAAAGGCCTGGCCGTGTCCGTGGTAAACGTTGCCCTTTTCCTTGAGCTCGTAATGGATCAGCTCGTGCTTCAGCAGCTTTTCCAGCTCCTCTCGCGTCCTGCGAGTGTCCTTGATGAGAAGCTCCGGCTCTGCGGCCTCTCCTTGCGCGCCCAGGGGGAGCGTTTTCACGAGCCTGACAGGGCGGGGCCTCAGCCCCTTGAAGTAGCGGCGGATGATCCTGGTCTCGAGCCGGTAAATCGAACGTTCCCTTGCGTTCATCTGCCGTGCTTTTAGCCTTTCGGCCGGCGGTACGCCAGACCATGAAGATGGGGCATCGACGCCGGGCATGTCAGCCAGATTCGGCGCACGCCACGGGCGCTCTCGTCGCGCCGGCACGCCCGGCCGGCTCCCCGCGGCCCGTTTCACCGAGCCGCCGCTCGGCTTCCATCACGGTGAGCGTCGTCTTCAGCACGGCGTCGGGATTCAGCGAGATGCTGTCGATGCCCAGCTCCACCAGAAACGCCGCGAAATCGGGGTAGTCGCTCGGGGCCTGCCCGCAAATGCCGATCTTCTTTCCCTTCGCCTTGGCGGAGCGAACGGCGCTGGCGATCATTTTCTTGACTGCGGGATTGCGCTCGTCGAAGATGTGCGCCACGATCGCCGAGTCGCGGTCCACCCCCAGGACCAGCTGCGTGAGATCGTTCGAGCCGATCGAAAAGCCGTCGAAAATCTCGGCGAATTCGTCGGCGAGGATCACGTTGCTGGGAATCTCGCACATGACGTAGACCTCGAGCCGGTTCTCGCCGCGCCTGAGCCCGTGCTTTTCCATCTCGGAGAGCACCCGGCGACCTTCCTCGACCGTACGGCAGAAGGGGACCATGAGCTTGACGTTGTCCAGCCCCATCTCGTCGCGCACTTTTTTCATGGCGCGGCACTCCAGCGCGAATCCCGCCTGATAGCGCGGGCTGTAGTAGCGCGATGCGCCGCGAAAGCCGAGCATCGGGTTCTCCTCGACAGGCTCGTAGGCTTTTCCGCCGATGAGGTCGGCGTACTCGTTGGTCTTGAAGTCGCTCAGCCGGACGATGACGTCCCTGGGATAAAAGGCCGCGGCGATCATGGCCACGCCCTGGGCCAGCTTGTCGACGAAGAACTCCGGTTTGTCGGCGTACCCTGCGGTCAGGCGATCGATCTCGGCGCGTGCCGCCGGGTCCTCCAGCCGGTCGTAATCCAGCAGCGCCAGCGGGTGGGCCCTGATGTAAGTCGTGATGATGAACTCTTCCCGAGCGAGCCCGACGCCGTCGTTGGGAATCGCGGAGAGGCGGAAGGCTTCCTCCGGGTTTCCCACGTTCATCATGATTTTCGTTCTTGGCCGCGGCAGGTCCCGGAGGTTGACGCGGTCGACCTCGAACTTCAGGAAGCCGTCGTAGACGAACCCGATCTCCCCTTCGGCGCAGGAGACGGTCACCGGCTGCCCGTCGCGCAGCCTCTCGGTGGCGTCTCCGGTTCCGACCACCGCCGGCAGGCCCAGCTCCCGGCTGACGATCGCGGCATGGCAGGTTCTGCCGCCGCGGTTGGTGACGATCGCCGCGGCCTTCTTCATCGTCGGTTCCCAATCGGGGTCGGTCTTGTCCGTGACCAGCACGTCGCCGTCGCGGACTTCGTGCAGATACTGGACGCTGCGGACGACGCGCACGGGCCCGCAGGCGATCTTTTCGCCGACGGCGCGGCCTTGCACCAGCGGCTTGCCCCGTTCCGCGAGACGGTAAACCTCCAGCGTGTCGAGCGGCCGGCGCGACTGGACCGTCTCCGGGCGGGCCTGGACGATGAACAGCTCGCCGGTGCGGCCGTCCTTGGCCCATTCCATGTCCATTGGGGTGTAAGCGCCGCGCTTGCGGCTGTAGTGCTCCTCGATGAGGCAGGCCCAGCGGGCCAGCAGCAGGATCTCGTCGTCGTCGATGGCGAAACGCGCGCGCTCTTCGGGTGCGACGGGCACGTTCTTCACCATCTTGCCGCCGCCGACGTCGTAAACGAGCTTGAATTCCTTGCTTCCCGCGATCTTTTGCAGGATCGGCCGGTAGCCCAGCCGGAGGGTCGGCTTGAACACGTAGTACTCGTCCGGATTGACCGAGCCCTGCACCACGTTTTCGCCGAGGCCGTAGGCCGCGTTGATCAAGACGACGTCCGGAAATCCGGTTTCGGTGTCGACCGAAAACATGACTCCCGCGGCGGCGAGGTCGGAGCGCACCATGCGCTGGACCCCGATCGACAGCCCAACCTTCAGGTGGTCGAAGCGCTTGTCCTGCCGGTAAGAGATGGCGCGATCGGTGAAGAGCGAGGCAAAGCAGCGCCTGCAGGCCTCCAGCAGCGCCGCGTCTCCCTGGACGTTCAGATAGGTTTCGTGCTGTCCCGCGAAGCTTGCGTCCGCGAGGTCCTCGGCGGTGGCGCTGCTTCGAACCGCGACGTCGAGCGGCTCACGAGCACCGGCGCACAGCTCGCGGTAGGCCGCTATGATTTCGCGGCGGAGCGCTTCGGGAAGCGGGGCTTCCATGATCTCGCGGCGGATGGCGCTGCCCGCGCGCCGGAGGCTGGCGGCGTCGCCGGCGTCGATGCCGGAAAGCATTCGGGCGATGCGGCCGACGAGATCGGCGCCGCGAAGCAGGTCCCAGTACGCGTCGACCGTGATCGCAAAGCCATGGGGCACCTTGATTCCCTTCGGCACGAGTTCCCGGTAAAGCTCTCCCAGGGAGGCGTTCTTGCCCCCCACGGCCGGCACGTCGCCGATCCCGATCTCGTCGAACCAGCGGATATAGCGGTATCCGGGTTTGTCCGGCATCGATGTCAACCTGCCAATGATCCGCTCGGTAAGCGGGCAAAATCGGTGCCGTAGCACGGCGGGCGCGGCGAATAGTTTTGTGTGCTTTTTTCCCGGGGCGAGCCCCGGGGTTGTCATTTTTGAAAAAAAAGCCGGACCGCCGTCGCGGATTATGCGAAAGCGGCCACGGCTGCAAGACTGGCATCGCTCTTGCCAGCCTTTCCGGACGAGCGGCCTCACACCAGGCAAAATCGAAGAAGAGGGAGCTTATGAAACCGTTTCACAGGCGTGCGATGGGAGCCACAGCGGTTCTGTTGTTCCTCGCGGTCGCGCTGGCCGGGGAGGACGAGGCACGGGCGGCGGAAGCGAGACAAGGGGCCTTGCCGGACTTCGTCGCGCTGGCGGAGAAGCTCGGCCCCGTGGTCGTCAACATCTCGACCACGCAGGTGCTCAAGGACTTTCCGGGCCCGTTCGGCAGGGAAGATCCCTTCGCCGAATTCTGGAGGAGGTTCTTCGGCGAAATCTATCCACCCGAGTTCCGGCAGCGCGGGCTCGGCTCGGGCTTCATCATCGAGCGCGACGGCACCATTCTCACGAACAACCATGTCGTCGAGAACGCGCAGAAGATCGTCGTCCAGCTCTATGACGGGCGGCAGTACGCGGCGAAGATCGTCGGCCGTGACGAGAAAACCGACCTGGCGGTCATCAAGATCGACGCGAAAGGGGAGCTACCCGTGGCCCCCTTGGGAGACTCCGACCGGTTGAGGGTAGGAGAGTGGGTCCTCGCCATGGGAAGCCCGTTCGGCCTGCAGAACACGGTGACCGCCGGAATCGTGAGCGCGAAAAGCCGCCAGATCGGAGCGGGGCCCTACGACGACTTCATACAAACCGACGCCTCCATCAATCCGGGCAACTCCGGAGGGCCGCTGATCAACCTGCGCGGGGAGGTCGTCGGGATCAATACGGCGATTTTCAGCCGGACGGGGGCGAATATCGGGATCGGCTTCGCCATTCCCATCAATCTCGCCAAAGAGCTGCTGCCCGAGCTGAAGACCAGAGGCAGAGTGACTCGCGGTTGGCTGGGCGTGAGCGTTCAGAAGGTCACGCCCGAGATCGCCGATTCGTTGGGAATGGAGAGGCCCGGCGGCGCGCTCGTCGCGAGCGTGGTCCCCGGCAGTCCCGCGGCGAAAGCCGGGATCAGAGCCCGAGACGTTATCGTCGAGTACGGCGGAAAAGCGGTGAAGGAGTCTTCCGATCTTCCGTGGATGGTAGCGCGCACGCGCCCCGGGTCGCGGGTCGACATCGTGGTCCTGCGGGACAAGAAGCGCCTCACGCTTGCGGTCACGGTCGCCGAGCTGAAGGAGGAGCGACCGGCGGTTCCTGCCCCGAAGCACGAAGACATCCTCGGGTTGACGGTGCAGGACGTGACCCCGGAGATCGCGCAGGGCCTCGGGCTCGAGCGGGCCCAGGGAGCCCTGATCACCGCGGTCGCGCCCGGGAGCGCCGCCGACGACGCGGGATTACGCCAGGGCGACGTGATCCTGGAAGTCGACCGCAAGACGATCCGCAACGTGTCCGATTACCGTCAGGCGATTGCGGGATTGAAAAGAGGAGGCGTCGTTCTTTTTCTCGTGCAGCGCGGCCAGAGCCCGGCGTTCATCGCGGTCAAGGTCCCGCGGGAAAAAAACCGACCGTGACCGGCCGAGAGCGGCAGACCTGAGACCGGGGACCGAGGACCGGCGCGGACGCAAACCTGTCTACCGCGGACCGCTCGCTGCTGATTTACGGGAGCCTCGAATCTGGAACGAAACCGGAAGCCCGTTCAACGGTGCCCTTGACGGGCGCGACGGCTCTGCCCTATTTTAGCCCGGTCCGGGCGGGCCCATTGTCCAGAGATCGCGCCTTTCTCTGGCGCGGGGAGCAGCGAGATGCAAGAGCCGTATCCCAAGCCCAAGGGTACCGTCGCAATCCTCGCCATTTTCGCCCTCGTCACCGTGCTCCTGTGGGGCACGGTCTATCTTGGGCTCCTGCTGAGAGGAGCAACGCAATGAACGGCTTCGGCGTCGATTCCTGCGAGCGGTGGTGGATGGTGGCGAGCGGAGCGATTCTCGCCGCCTTTTTCGTCGCCGTCGTGATCGGCGCATTCTACGGCTTTGCGTTGCCGGGCCCCGAAAAGCGCGTCGACCCCGGCCGCGTGGCGGTCGATCCTCCTTTTGCCGAGCCGGCCGTGCTGCAACGGGGCCCCGGGCGCTACGACGTTTACATGAGGGCTCAGATCTGGGCCTTCGCTCCCAATGAAATCAGGGTTCCGGCCGGCTCCACGGTGACCTTTTACATCACCAGCCCCGATCTCCAGCACGGCCTTCTGATCGAGCGGACCAACGTCAACGTCATGGTGCTTCCCGGGCAGGTGAGCAAGATCGCCGCGCGGTTCGACGAGCCCGGCGAATACCGGTTCTTCTGCCAGGAATACTGCGGCCTCGCTCACCATGCGATGTTCGGGAGGGTGGTCGTCGAGCCACGCCCATGAAAGGGAGGCGTCATGCCTGAGGACCGCTTCGCGCTCGAGGAGAAACTGACCGCCTGGCATCTCGGGATCGCGCTGGGAGCGCTGTTCCTCGGCACCTGGTTCGGCCCGCTCCAGGTTCTCGAGCACGCCGGGGTCGACCTGTACGGCGTGCTCGCGCCGGGAATCCAGAGCTACTATCAGGGACTGACGCTTCACGGAGTTCTCAACGCGCTGGTCTTCACGACCTTTTTCATCGTCGGCTTTCTGACCTTCACGACCGTTTACAGCCTGAAGACGAGCCTGCGTTTTCCCCGGCTCAACGCCGCAGGGCTCTGGCTGATGGCGGGCGGGCTGGTGCTCGCCGCGGCTCCGCTGCTGCTGAACGACGCCACCGTGCTCTACACGTTTTATCCGCCGCTGAAGGCGAGCGCCTTGTTCTACATCGGGTTGACCCTCGTCGTCGTCGGCTCGTGGGTGGAAGGCTTCGGGCTCTATTTCACCCTCGGCGCGTGGCGCGCCGCGCACCCGGGGGTGCGCACTCCTTTCATCGCCTTCGGCTCCGTGCTGACCATGGCGATGTGGCAGATCGCGTCCCTGGGAATCGCTGCCGAGATGCTCGCCCTGCTCATTCCGTGGTCCCTGGGTTGGGTCCGGGGAACCGACCCGCTGCTCGCCCGAACCCTCTTCTGGTTCACCGGGCACCCCATCGTGTACTTCTGGCTCCTGCCCGCCTACGTCTCGTGGTACGGCATGCTCCCCCGGCAGGCGGGAGGGAAGGTTTTCAGCGATCCGCTGGCGCGCCTCGCTTTCTGGCTGTTTCTCGTGCTGTCGATTCCCGTGGGGTTCCATCACCAGTTCGCCGACCCGGGAATATCGCCCGTGTGGAAGGCGTTTCACGCGTTGCTGACCTACGCGGTTTCGTTTCCCAGCCTGCTCACCGCCTTCACGGTCATCGCATCGTTGGAGCTGGGCGGCCGGGCGCGCGGCGGAACGGGACTGTTCGGCTGGGTCAGCAAGCTGCCCTGGCGCGATCCTTCTTTCACCGCTCAGGCGCTCGCAATCGTGACCTTCGCGCTGGGCGGCATCGGGGGCATCATCAACGCCTCGTACAACGTCGATCTGATCGTGCACAATACGCTCTGGATCGTCGGCCACTTTCACCTGACGCTCGCCACCGCCGTGGTCCTGAGCTTTATCGGGATCAGCTACTGGCTCGTTCCCCGGCTCGCCGGAAGGGAGCTGTGGAGCCCGCGAACGGCCCTCGTCCAGGCGTGGCTCTGGGTCGCCGGGATGGCGCCGTTTTCCATCAGCCACCACCTCCTCGGATTTCGGTTCGGCGTGCCGAGGCGGACCATGCTCGGCGCGGCCCCTTACCTCGCCCCCGAGTGGAATCCGCTGCTGGTCGTCGCCGCGATCGGGGGCGTCCTGTTGTGGACGAGCGTCGTGCTTTATTTCATCGTGATCCTCGGCACCGTGCTCGCTTCGCGGAGGGTCGCGAATCCGGCGGAGATGCCGGTCGCGGAAGCGGTTCGCGACGTGCAGGAGACCCCGGCGTGGCTCGATGCGTGGAGGCCGTGGCTGATCGCGACGGTCATCCTGATCGTGCTTTCCTACGGATGGCCGCTGGCGGAGCTGGTGCGAAATGCCGAGCTGTCGGCTCCCGGCATGAGAGTCTGGTAAATGGAAGGGCGCGCGGGCGGCTCAGCGATCGGGGCTGCAAAGCCGGATCGCTTCGATGTTCGGGAAGCAAGGCCGGCATTGCGTGACGTGAGCGACGGCCCGGTCCAGCTCCCAGCCGCGGCGCCACGAGAGATAGGCGATCGCCACCGTCGGCGACCGGCCGGCGCCCGCGGAGCAGTGAAGGTAAACCGTGTGGCCCGATTCCAGAAGGTCGTTCAATGCGGACACGCAAGCCGGGAGCTTGTCTCGAAGATCCACTGCGTCGAAGTCGCGCACCGGAATGCGGCGAAGCTCGATGCCGCAGCTCCTGTAGCAATCGAGCAGCGAATCCCGGTCCAGCCCGAAGTGGCGCATGTCGTCGTCGGTTTGGAGGTTCAACACCGCCGTGACGCCGCTTTCCCGCCGCAGGCGTTCGATCTCCGCGGCATTTTCCGGATAGGAACCGACGAACAGTCTCGAAACGATCCGGTGGTAATCCATCGATGAGCAGCTTACAACCATCGATGAGCAGCTTACAACCGGAGAACCTTCCGTGCCAGACTTCTCCGTTCAAACGGCGGCGGCCTTGTCGAATCGCCGGCGCCGCTGATTGAGCCAGGCTTCGAGCTGCGGCCGGGCGAGGGCGTTCAGGACATGGCGCTTTTCCAGCCAGCCGCGCCGGGCCTGATCGACGCCGTATTTCATGAAATGGAGCTGCTCGACGCTGTGCGCGTCGGTGTTGACCGCGATCTTGACGCCGATTTCACGCGCGCGCAAGGCGTGCAAATCGTTGAGATCGAGCCGGTCGGGCTGGGCGTTCAGCTCGATGGCGACGTTGCGCTCTTTCGCCGCGTGAAATACCTGTTCCAGATCGATGGCGAAGGGCTCGCGCTCGTTGATCAGCCGCCCGGTGGGGTGGGCCAGGATGGTCACGGCGGGATGGGCGAGAGCCTTGAGGACGCGTCTGGTCATCTCGCTCTGCGTCATGTTCATCCGGGAATGGACCGCCGCCACGACGACATCGAGCTGCTCGAGGAGCGCGTCCGGCAGATCGAGCGACCCGTCCGGCAGGATGTCGACCTCGCAGCCCGCGAGCACGGCGATGCCCTGCACCTTCGCGCGCGCCCGCTCGATCTCGTCCCGCTGCCGCCGGAAATCGTCGGGGCTCAGGCCTCCGGCCACGCGAACGGCGCGGCTGTGGTCGGTGATCGCGCAGTACTCGTAACCGCGCTCCCGGCAAGCGCGCACCATCTCCAGGATCGTCGCGGCACCGTCCGTCCACTTGCTGTGCAGGTGGAGGTCGCCGCGGATGTCGCCGAGGACGATCAGGTCGGGCAGCCGGTGCTTTTGGGCGGCCTGGATCTCCCCGCGATCTTCGCGCAGCTCGGGAGGCACCCAGTCCAGGCCCACCGCGCGGAAGACCTCTTCTTCGGTCGCACCGCCGATCCGCTCGCCTTCCTCGACGCCCGTCTCGTCGGCTTTCTTTCCGCGCGGCACGCGGAAAACGCCGTACTCGTTGATCCGAAGGCCGCGTTCCACGCCGAGCTTGCGAACCGCCACGTTGTGAGCCTTGGATCCCGTAAAGTAGTGCAAGGCGGCTCCGTAGGAGCGCCGCGCGAGGATCCGGAGGTCCACCTGGAGGCCGGAGCGCAGGATCACGGTGCCGCGCGTCGTGCCGGCGGCCACCACGCGGTCGACCTCCGGATAGGCGCGAAAGCGACCCATGACCGCTTCCGGCTTTTCGGAAGCCGCCAGGATATCGATGTCGCCGACCGTTTCCATGCGCCGGCGGTAGCTCCCGGCAACCTCGAGCTGCTCGACGTCGCCGCCTTTGCGCAGGTAGTCCACGAGGGGCCGGACCAGCTGGTCGGCGTCGAGCAGCTTGAACCGTCGGGGGCGTTTGCCGAGATTGCGAAGCGCCTGGCGGATCTTCTCGCAGCTCTTCTGGCCGAACCCCGGGAGAGAGGCGACCTTGCCCGAGTCGAGGGCGCGCTCGAGCTCCTTGACGGAGCTTATGCCCAGACGATCGTAAAGCAGCTTTGCCCGCTTCGGACCGAGGCCCTCGATGTCGAGCAGCTCGGCCAGGCTCGCGGGGATCTTTTTTCGGAGCTTCTTGAATCCGGTCAAGGTCCCGGTCCGGACGATCTCCTCGATGTGCTCGGCCATGCTCTTGCCTATTCCCGGTAGCTCGTCGAGGTTCTTGCCCTCCGCGAGCATTTGGGCGACCGGCTGCGAAAGGCTTTCCAGCGTCCGCGCGGCTTTCCGGTATGCGAGGATCCGGAAGAGGTCTTCGCCCTGGATCTCGAGCAGGTCCGCATACCTGCTCAATACCCGCGCGATCTCGACGTTTTCCATAAATTCTCTCCGGACCGCAAGGTTCCGTTGCCCGGTTCCCGGGCCTCGCTTCCCGGACTTCCCCTGGACTCCGGGCGCAGGACGCGGGACGTCGGCCGGGACTCTAGACTGCGGCTCCGGCGTCGCGCAGCAGCGCGATGAATTCGGCTTCGGTCAGCGTCTTGACGCCTTTGGATCTTGCCTCGTCGAATTTCCTCCCCGGCTCGGAGCCCACCACGACGTAATCGACCCGCCGGCTCACGGAGGAGGCGGCCTCGCCGCCCAGGCTCTCCACCAGCTTCTGAGCCTCGCTTCGGGAAAAGCGATCGAGCGAGCCCGTGAAGACGAAGGTCTTGCCGCTCAGCGGCCCCTTCGAGGGCTTTTTGGCCTCGGCGATCTGCACGCCGGCTTCGAGCAGCGCGTCGATCGTCCGCTGGTTTCTCCGATCGGCAAAAAACTCGTAAATCGCCTCCGACATCGCCGGGCCGATCCCCGGAACCGCTTCGAGCTCGTCGCGGCGCGCGCGCCGCAGGCGATCGAGGCTCCGGAAATGGTCCGCCAGATCCCGCGCCACGGCCGCTCCCACTTCCGGGATGCCGAGAGCGTAGAGAAAACGGGCGAGGTCGACGCGCCGGCTGTTCCGGATGGCGTCGGCGAGCTTGGCCGCCGAGCGCTCCGCAAAGCGCTCGACCTTCAGCAGATCCTCTTTTTTGAGGCGGAAGAGATCCGCGGGCTCGCGCACCAGTCCGCGGTCGACCAGGGCCGAGACGGTCTCCTCTCCCAGACCCTCGATATCGAACGCCCTCTTGGATGCGAAGTGCCGGATGCGACCCTTGAGCTGGGCCGGGCAGCCGAAGCGGTTCGGGCAGAGCGTGTAAGGGCCGCGCTCGATCACGCGGCTGCCGCACGCGGGGCATTTCGACGGCATCTTGAAGGGCGGCGCGCGCCGCAGGCCGGGTTCGGGAATACGCTCGACGACCTCCGGAATGACATCTCCGGCCCGCTGGATTCGCACCAGGTCTCCCGTGCGCACGTCCTTGCGCTCGACCTCTTCGCGGTTGTGGAGCGTGGCGCGGCTTATGGTCACGCCGCCGACCTCGACCGGACGCATCAAGGCGACGGGCGTCAGGATGCCGGTTCGGCCGACCTGAACGGCGATTCCTTCGATGCGAGTCCGCTCGCCGCGCGGCGCGAATTTGTAGGCGATCGCCCAGCGCGGGTGGTGCGCCGTGGAGCCGAGCCTCGCGCGAGCGCTCAGATCGTCGAGCTTGATCACGACTCCATCGATCTCGTAGGGGAGGCGGTCGCGCTCCCTGGCAAGCTCGGCGTGACGCTCGAGGATTTCGTCCACGGTAAAAACTTCAAAGACCCTGCCGGGCGTCGGCAAGCCCCAGTCCTCGAAGGCTCTGAGGGCTTCCGAGTCGGCCGCAAAACGGGTTCCCTCGACCGCCATGACCTCGTACACGACGGCGTCCAGCCGTCGCTGCGCGGTCACGCGCGGATCGAGCTGTCGCAGAGAGCCGGCCGCGGCGTTGCGCGGGTTGGCGAACGGCTCGTTCCCGGCTTCGAGCAGCCTGCGATTGAGCGCCTCGAAGGCGGAGATCCTCATGAGGATCTCCCCGCGGACCGCGAGCAACGCCGGCGGGGCGCGGTGCTCGCCGTGGAGCCTCAGCGGTACGGAGCGGATCGTCTTGACGTTTTCGGTCACCTCCTCGCCCCTGAGGCCGTCGCCGCGCGTCAGCGCGCGCGCGAGCACCCCGTTCTCGTAAACCAGCTCCACGGAGGCGCCGTCGAATTTTTCTTCCAGGAGATAGCGCACCTTGCCGCCCAGGCTGCGGCGCATGCGCTCGTCGAAGCGCCGTACCTCGCTCTCCTCGCGCGTGGCGTCGAGGCTCAGCATCGGTGCGGTATGCTCGACGATGCGGAACTGTTCGAGCGGTTTCCCGCCGACCCGCTGGGTCGGAGAGTCCGGCGTGACCAGATCCGGGAACCGTTCCTCGATGCGCTTGAGCTGATCGAAGAGCCGGTCGTATTCCTCGTCGGAGATCTCCGGGCGGTCTTTGACATAGTAGAGGTAGTCGTGGCGCCGGATCTCGCGCCGCAGCCGCTCGGCATAGTCCCGGGCCTCCGCGCGCGAAAGCCGCGAGACCTCCACCGGTTCCAGGAGCTTTGCTTTCGCCATGTCCTCGTTTCCGGGAGTCCGCGCCTCGGGCCCTCCGCGCGGCCCGGACGGCCGGCGCGGGCCCGCGCCCGAAGGGGGCCTACGGCCAGAGCTCGCGCAGCGACTTGGGGAGAAGGTGCGTTACGTCATGGATTTCCCCCTTGCTCACGTGGCGCGAGAGGACCTTGAAAACCGCGCGCGCCACCTTCTCCGGGTCGACGCGCTCGTCGTTGCGAAAAGCGTGCGCGATGTGGTCGAGAAACTCGCTCTTGTGACGTTCCTTGACCGGCTTCTTCCTGGGCGTCCATCCCTCGTAGTAGAATCCGCGTATCGGCATCGGCAGCTCGGCACCGAGGTGCACCGCCTCCTCGACGGTCAACCGATCCCGCAGCGCGTGGAGCACCGTGCGCAGCGCCAGATAGGCTTTGTGGATATTGTCCCAGCCGAGCTCGCTCATCACGTCGTTGAGCCAGATCTGGGTCTTCTGCAGGGACGAGTCGAAAATCTCCAGGGCGGCGTTGGTCATGGAACCCCTTCCTCCTTTCCGGCAGGGCGGGCGCCCATTATACGTTCAAACCGTTCAATCGCTTCGCTCCGTTCAAGCCGAGCCGCCCGAAAAGCGGCGGTTCGAAAAGTTCAATAACGGACCGATGCGTGAGAACCAGAAAACGGAAACCCGAATTCCAGGAAAATTCCGCAAAGACATAGTGCAATTTCAGTGCCGGGCGCATGCCACAGGAAAATCTCGCTCGGCGAAGGCACCGCGCCGTCGCCTTCCAGTTTTGCAATTGCCGGGCGATAGTTTTTCAGCCGTGCGAAAAGGATTCCAGCGGCATGACAGGCTCGCACGATGCCAATTTCGGGTTCCCGTTTCCGGTTTTTGCATTGGCTTTTGAATTTAGCCGCCGACCGCCTAGGGGTTAACCAGCCCTGCAAGCGATTCTTCGTTGTGGAGCCGCCGGAGCGCCTCGGCGAGGAGAGGGGCCAGCGGCGAGATCTGGATCGGCACGGGAAAACCTGCAGCGACCGAAACGCTGTCGCAGGTGTATATCTTTTCGACGGGAAGCTTTCCCAGCAGCCGCGCCGCGGGACCGGCGAGCAGGGCATGGCTCGCGGCGACCTTGATGCCGTGAGGCGAGCAGCCCGCGTCGAGCAAGGCCTCAATCGCCTTTTCCAGGGTTCCGCCCGTGCTGATCATATCGTCGACGAGCAGTACTTCCCGGCCGCGGACCTCGCCGACGATCCGCCGAACGCTCACTTCCGTTCCGCTGATCCGGGTCTTGTGCGCGATGGCGACCGGCAGATCCAGGAACGCCGCGTAGCGCTCGGCCATCTTAACGGCCCCGAGGTCGGGCGAGACGACCACCGCGTCGGAGCTGATGGAAGGGCGGACGGCTTCCGCCAGAATCGGAACCGCGCTCAGGTGCTCCAGCGGTATCGTCAGAGCGGTCTCGATCGCGCGGCTGTGGAGATCGACGGCGACGAGCCGACGGTAGCCGCACGCCGCGATCAGGTCGCAGACGAGCCGGGCGCTCACCGGCTCGCGGCCGCGCGCGCGGCGGTCCTGCCGCGCGTAGCCGAAGTAGGGGAGCACGGCGGTGAGGCGGCCTGCGCCGGCCCGGCGGCAGGCGTCGGCCATGAGCAGCAGCTCGAGGAGGTGCTCGTCGACGGGCGGGCTCGTGGGTTGCAGGACGTAAACGTCGTCGCCCCGAACGCTCTCCTGCAGCTCCAGATGGAGCTCGCTGTCCGGGAAGCGCTCGAGCACGCGCCGCACGGGTTCCAGGCCGAGAGCCGCGGCCACGCGCTCGGCGAGCTTCGGGTGGGAGGAGCCCGACAGGACCTTGAGGCTCATGGCGAGCTCCGCGGAGTCAGGAAGGCTTTCGTCCGCCGTCGCTCCCGCCCGTCCTCCTTTGCTCGAGCAGGCGGGTCACGAAATCGATCGGAATGGGCAGGACGATCGTCTGGTTGTTCTCCGCTGCCACGCTGACCAGGCTCTGGAGAAATCTCAGGTGCATCGCCGTGGGCTCCTTGCCGATGACCCTTGCGGCGTCCGCGAGCTTTTGCGAGGCCTGAAATTCGCCCTCGGCATGGATGATCTTGGCGCGCCGCTCCCTTTCCGCTTCCGCCTGCTTCGCCATGGCGCGCTGCATCTCCTGGGGAAGGTCGATGTGCTTTACCTCGACCAGCACCGCTTTGATTCCCCACGGCTCGGTCTGGGTGTCCAGAATGGTCTGGATCCGCGTGTTGATCTTTTCGCGCTCGGCGAGCAACTCGTCCAGCTCGGCCTGGCCGCACACGCTGCGCAGCGTTACCTGCGCCAGCTGCGAAGTGGCGAACAGATAGTTGGCGACTTCCCGGATGGCGCGATTCGGGTCGAGCACCCGGAAATAGAGCACGGCGCTCACCTTCACCGACACGTTGTCCCGGGTGATGACGTCTTGCGCCGGCACATCCATGGTCACGGTGCGCAGGTCGACCCTGACCATCTTCTCGACGAAGGGGATCACGTAGATGATCCCGGGGCCGCGGGGAGCGACCATCCGGCCCAGGCGGAAGATGACCGCCCGCTCGTATTCCTTGACGATCTTGATCCCGCTGATGAGCAGGACCAGGACGATGGCGAAAAAAACCAGGGGCGCCCCGGGTTCGAACATCGCTTCCACCTCCGGCCGGACCGCCGGCCCCCTCAGCCTTTGATGCAGACCATCGGCTCGAGACGGGCGACCACCCGCGCCAGCCCGGCGCGGTCGGCCGCCTCGGCGACCGCTCCCACGTCCTTGTATGCTCCGGGCGCCTCCTCGGCGACCCCGCGCATCGACCGGCTGCGAATCACCACGCCTCGAGCGGCGAGCTCCTGAACGATCTGATTCCCGTGCCACTGCCGCAGCGCCTGATGGCGGCTCATGCTGCGCCCGGCGCCGTGGCACGCCGAGCCGAAGGCCAGCTCCATGCCCTTTGCAGTACCGGCCAGGACGTAGGAGGCCGTCCCCATCGTTCCGCCGATCAGAACCGGCTGACCGGCGTCCCGAAGAGCCGGAGCGATCGAGGGGTGACCCGGCCCGAAGGCTCGGGTCGCCCCCTTCCGGTGCACGAACAGCCGCATGAGCCTGCCGTCAACCACGTGCTCCTCGGTCTTGCACGTGTTGTGGGACACATCGTAGAGCAGCGGCAGGCGGACGCCGGGAAACACGTCGGAAAAGGCCTGCCGCACCAGATGCGTGATGATCTGGCGGTTGGCGAGGGCGCAGTTGATGGCGGCTCTCATGGCCCCGAGATAGGCCTGGCCGACAGGGGAATCGATCGGCGCGCAGGCCAGCTCACGGTCGGGCAGCTCGATGCCGTACTGGGCCGCGCTCACCGCCATGCGGGCGAGAAATTCCGTCCCGATTTGATGGCCGAGGCCGCGCGACCCGCAGTGTATGCTCAGCACCACGTCGCCTTCCCTGATCTCGTAAGCGGCGGCGATCGACCCGTCCAGCACCTGGGCGACCCGCTGAACCTCCAGGTAATGGTTGCCGGAGCCGAGAGTCCCCATTTCCTCTTCCTGGCGCTTCTTGGCGTGGTCGGAGACCTCTTCGGGGCGGGCGCCGGAAACGCACCCGCCCTCCTCGACCCGCTGGAGATCCTCCTCGGTGCCGTACCCCCGCTCGACCGCCCAGCGCGCCCCTCCTTTTAGCATCGAATCCATCTCTCTGCGATCGAGGCTGAGTTTTCCCCGGCTGCCCACCCCGGCGGGGACGGTCCTGAAGAGCACATCGGCCAGCCGCTCCTTTACGGGCTCGACCTGCTCGACCCTGAGGCCCGTCAGGAGCGTTCGCACGCCGCAGGAGATGTCGAACCCGACGCCGCCGGCGGAGATCACCCCGCCCTTGTCGGCGTCGAACGCGGCGACCCCTCCGATCGGAAAGCCGTAGCCCCAGTGGGCATCCGGCATGGCGTACGATGCCTTCACGATGCCCGGCAAGGTGGCGACATTGGTGACTTGTTCGAACACTTTCTCGTCCATGTCCCGGATCAGCCGTTCGGTCGCGAAGATCACCGCCGGAACGCGCATCTTGCCGAACGGGGCGATCCACCATTCGGTTTCCGCTCTTCTTTCGAGACGGGAGATATCCACGACGTTCTCCTTATACGAATCGACTACACGTCGACCACGCACTGCGCAACCCAGACACCGTCCTCGCGCCCCACCCTGAGGCCCGTACAGGTCGCGCCTTTGACCTCGACCGCCGGCTCGTGCCTGGCCGGATCGACGGGCTCGCCCCACGCCTTTGCATCGAGCCTTCGACCCGAGATCCGGACTTCGAACCGGGCAAAGAGCATGCGCCTGACCGCCATCTCGTAAATCACGGCGTTGAGCCAGTTGACGAGCAAAAGCTCGTCGTCGGGAGCCTCGCAGGAAAGCGGCACGCACTCGCCCGGGGCGACCAGCGCCGGGTCGGTGACGACCGCCGTGAGCGCCACCGCCGCCTGCTCGAAGGCCTCCTCCTTGGAGCTTCCGATCCCGCGCACCCCGATGTCCGCCCCGTGCGGAAAATGCTCCCAGCGAACCTGACTGCTCAAGGTCGTTTCCCTGCTTGCCGAGTCGGCCGAAAGCGGTCAGGCGTGCGCTTTGGCCGGCTCGCCGTCCGGTTTTTCACCGGGGGCTTCTCCCGCGGCGCGACGGATGCCGTCGAGCGCCGTCTCTTTCAGAATCGCCTGGAGCATGGGACGCTCGATCGTTTCCTTTTCCAGGAGGACCGTCGCCAGCGCGTCCAGCGCCGGCCGATACGAGCCGAGGATTTCCTGGACCTTCGCGTACGCCTCGGAGAGAATCCGGTTCACTTCTTCGTCGATCGCCTGCGCGGTGCGCTCGCTGTACTCCCTGGGCGTCTGCACGGGCACGGGAAGAAACGGCGGCGTCCTCGGACCCTCGAGCGACGCCAGGCCGAGCTTCTGGCTCATGCCGAATCGCGTCACCATCGTTCGGGCGATCTCGGTCGCCTTCTGCAAATCGTTCTGGGCGCCGGTAGAGACATCACCGAAGACCATCTCCTCGGCGACCCGGCCGCCGAGGAGAACCGAGATCTTCGCCACCAGCTCGGAGCGGCTCATCAGATAGCGGTCTTCGGTCGGGAGCTGCTGCGTGTAGCCGAGCGCCGCGACTCCACGCGGGATGATCGAGATCTTGGAGACTGGATCGGCGCCCGGCACCAACTCGGCGACCAGCGCGTGGCCACACTCATGGTATGCGACCACCTTTTTTTCCTTCGGGCTCATCACGCGGTTCTTCTTCTGCAGCCCGGCGACCACTCTCTCGATAGCCTCGTCGAAATCCGACATCTCGACCGCGTCCTTGCCCTGGCGGGCGGCCAGCAGCGCCGCTTCGTTGACGATGTTGGCGAGGTCGGCGCCCACGAAGCCCGGTGTCTTGGCGGCGATCACCGCGAGGTCGACGGAAGGGGAGAGCTTGATTCGTTTCGCGTGCAGGCGCAGGATCTTCTCGCGCCCCTTGAGGTCGGGCCGGTCCACCAGGACGTGGCGATCGAACCGGCCCGGCCTGAGCAGCGCGGGGTCGAGAATCTCGGGCCGGTTGGTCGCGGCCATGATGATGACCCCCTGGTTCGGGTCGAAGCCGTCCATTTCCGCGAGCAACTGGTTGAGCGTCTGCTCGCGCTCGTCGTGGCTCGTGAGAATGTTCAATCCGCGCGCTTTCCCCAGAGCGTCGAGCTCGTCGATGAATATGATGCTCGGCGCGTACTGAACCGCCTGCGCGAACAGATCGCGAACCCGCGCCGCGCCGACCCCCACGAACATCTCGACGAAATCCGACCCCGAGATGCTGAAGAACGGCACCCCGGCCTCTCCGGCCACGGCCCGCGCCAGTAGCGTCTTTCCGGTCCCCGGCGGTCCGATGAGCAGCACCCCTTTGGGGATGCGCCCGCCGAGCCGCTGATACTTGGCCGGGTTCTTGAGGAACTCGACCACTTCGACCAGCTCTTCCTCCGCTTCGTCGATGCCCTCGACGTCCGCGAAGGTCACGCCGGTCTTCTTTTCGATGTAGACCTTGGCCTTGCTCTTGCCGATCTGCATGAGCCCTCCGCCGCCGCCCACCCGGGAGAAGAAATAACTCCACAGGACGAAGAAGACGGCGATGGGAACCACCCAGGAGAGGATCGTGGGAAGCCAGTTGCTGGTCACCTCTCCGCGAAACGGGATCCCCAGCTCTTCGAGCTCCCTGGTCAGGTCCGGGTCTTCGACCCGGACCACCGTGAACGGAAAAACGGTTTTGCCGTCCCTGGTAAGCTGGCTGATTTTTTCTTCCGTAAAGACCTGTTTCAAGCCCTCGGCCTTCAGATTGCCGCGAATCGTCTGCGTTTCCACGACCAGGTCCGTTACCAGGCCCTGCCTGGCCAGGGATTTGAACTGGCTGTAAGAAAGGGTCTCGGGCTGCGGTCTAAGAAACGTGGTTTGGATGGCCAGAATGACCAAGACGGCCACGATGAAAAACCAGAGCGAAAGGTCCGGTTGCTTTTGCGCCATGGCCTGGATCTCCTCATTTTCGTTCCCGCAACCAGCGTGCCAGAACAGCGTGGCCGCAATCAGCGAAAAACGCGCCGGCGGTCATCGGCCGGCTTCATTTTTTCGCACCAGGGAGAAAAGTCCCGGGTCTTCTTGGCGAAAGTGCCATTGGGGCTCCGGTCATGCCCGGCAGGGGAGCGGGGTGCGGCTCTGGCATGTCTCTTGCCGGTCCGCCGGACGATGGGCGAGTTTTACATCGACCAGATCGACGCTGCCCGAAGCGACGTCGAAATTGTGGAGCGCAAGGGGGTGGGCCATCCGGATACGATTTGTGACCTCGTCATGGAGCACATCTCGCGGGAGCTGTACGCCGCATACGAGCGGAAGGTCGGGCGGGTCCTCCATTACAACTGCGACAAGGGTCTTTTGATCGCCGGCAAGGTCGAGCGTCGTTACGGGGGAGGACGGGTGGTCGAGCCCATGCGGCTCGTGATCGGCGATCGCGCCACTCCGGTCGAAGAGTTCGACGTCTGCAGCCTCGCGGCAGAGGCCGCCAGGAGCTGGTTCGAAACCAATTTTCCCAACATCGATCCGGACAGGCACCTGGCAATCCAGGTGGAGCTCAAAGGGGGCTCGGAAGAACTGGCCGGAATTTTTCGCCGGAAGGCACGCACGGTTGCGGCGAACGACACCTCGGCGGCGGTGGGATACGCTCCTCTCACGGAAACGGAGAGCCTCGTGCTCGAAACGGAGAGGTTCCTGAACGGGCCGGATTTCAAGAGCCGGTATCCCGAAAGCGGCAAGGACGTCAAGGTCATGGGAATACGCAAGCGGGATCGCCTCGGGGTTACGGTTGCGATGCCGCTTCTCGACGGGTACGTGACCGGCGAGCGAAGCTATTTTCGAAAAAAGGAGGAAATGCGCGAGACCCTCCTGGCGTATCTCCGGTCCCGCCTGCGGCGGCTCCGGGAGGTCGCGGTGAGTATCAACACGTTGGACCGGCGCGGCGCGGGACCGGCCGGGATGTACCTCTCGGTTCTTGGGACTTCGGCGGAAGACGCCGACTCGGGAGAGGTGGGGCGGGGAAATCAGGTCAACGGCATCATCGCGCTCAATCGCCCGCGTGGCTCGGAAGCGGCCGCAGGAAAAAATCCGGTGAGCCACGTGGGCAAGATTTACAGCGTTCTGGCCCACCTCCTGGCCGGCCGGATTTACCGGGAGGTTTCAGGCGTCGAGCAGGTCTTCGTATGGCTGTGCAGTCGCATCGGCGACCCCGTGGATCGTCCGTGGATCACCTCGGTGCAGCTCGAGCTGACGAAGGGAGCGGAGCTCGGAGACGTCACAAAGCAGGTCCGCACGATCGTCGCCGCAAACCTTGCGAGGACGAGGGAATTTTGCGCGGAGCTCGCCGCCGGCATCCATCCCATCTGCTGACCTGAAGCCGGTCCGCCGCGGCAGGGCTGAACCCGATCCTGCATCAGTGGCCGGGATCCCGGCGATGTCCCATCATTTCGCTGCCGTGGTCGGGCGCGTGAGCGCCGGCCAGCAAGGCGTGCAGCTTTTCCACCTGGTGAATGAAGGCGACGTAGGCTTCCACGTAGTCGCGTCCGGCGGCGACGCTCTCATCCTTGTGCCGCTTCTTCGCCATGACCGAGCTGAAACGGGAGCGGATGGTTTCGGCGACTTCCCGCCCGAGCCGATCGGCAAGGGCATCCACGCTACCGGTCTCGACGGCTCTGTCGGCCGCTTCGATTCCCGGATCCACCGGCGAGCCGGCCGGTTTGAGCCCGGTATAAGGCTCTCCTTCGCCTGACCGATGGACGCGCACCAGGGTCTCGAAGAAATAGCGGTCGGCGAGCTCTCTTGCTTCCGCACCGAGCCTGCGAACCGCTAGTGTCTTGTTGAAAGCTTCCCGGATCTCGGCCTCGTCCGGTTTTCGAACCCAGATCAGAGCCCGATCGACGTTCCCGGCTTCGAGGGCTTTGCGGGCATCCTGGACTACAGGACCGTCCAGGGTGTCACAGTGGGCGAGCACGAGCGGGACAAAGGAGGAAAATCCCGGATCCCACAGAAGCGCAGCGGCCGCGACGCTAATCAAGAGAGCCAACTTGCCAGGACGGGTCTTGTGTAGCATGTAAGTCACCCTCGAAAGCTCATGGGAGGCTTATGCATCCGATGTGCCAACGATTTCGTCGGCTGAAGATTGTGTTTCAGAAATGCGAAAAAACGGCTTGAATTCTTGCAAGTCGTGAAAAGGATAAAACGGTGGGACGGAGATCCGCCGCAAGCCGCATGGGTTCGCGCCGCTGCAAAAGGCCGACTTGCGGTACTTGCAGCAATGACAGGATGCGATCGGGGAGAATGTTTCCGGCGCGACCGAAGCGCGGGCTTTTCTGCGATGCGCAGCGCCGTTTCCGCGTCGGGACGAATCTGGCGCCTTCGGGGCACGTTTCTTGCGGATACATCTCTCGGAGGACAGACATGAAACCTATCCGGATCCTGATTATCGGTTTGCTGCTTGCAGCGGGGCTTGCTTCCTGCTCGACGCCCATGACCACGCGCGAGACCGGTGCGGTGGCCGGCGGGATCGGCGGAGCGGCCGCCGGAGGCATTATCGGCAGCGCGGTCGGGCGCCCCGGCACGGGCGCCGCCATCGGCGGGGCCTTGGGCCTGGGCGCGGGAGCGTTGATCGGCGACCAGATCCAGGCGTTGCAGAACCGCCAGGCGGAGCTGGAACGGCAGCTCAAGGAATCTCGAGAAGAGCTCGAAAGCCAGCGCAGGGAGCTGGAGCGAATCAGGAAGGAAGCGAAAGAATACTAGCCGACATGGATTCCCGTTCCTGGTTTCCGGTTTCCGGTTCGAGGTTTCGAACCGCCGCAGAGGATTGAATCGCCGCCTTCGGGGCGGCACGGTTTGAACGGAGCGCGGCGGTTGACGGGCTTGAACGGTTTGAACTCTTAGAAGCGGAGGGGGTTATGCGTTCGACATTTCATTTGCGGATCCTGCTGGGTGCTCTGGTCGCGACGCTCGCCGGGCCGGTAAGATGCGGCATTCCGACGGCGGAGCTGTTCGCGCAGGAAATGGGCTCGGGGTCTTCGGTTGAACAGGGAAAGAGCCCGCAGGGCTATCGCTATCTCCACGGCGGGGTGAGCAGCGAGGAGCGGGAAGCGATCGAGGCGCTGGCGAAAGATTACAACGTGCAGCTCACCTTCGCGGAGAAGCGGGGTCCGTATCTGGCCGGGATCAAGCTCGCCGTGGCGGAGATCAAGGGCGGTGAGATCGTCTCTCTCACCACCAACGGCCCGTTTTTTTACATCCAGCTGCCGTCCGGCGATTATCGGGTAAGCGCCACGTTCAACGGCGTCACCCGTGAGATCAAGCGGATTTCGGTGCCGAAGGGCAAAACCGTCCGCCGCACGCTCACCTGGGATCTGGGCGAGCAGTCCCCGGAACTGAAGGAGCGGTGAGAATCGGCGGTTCGCTTACCGCTTGCCGCGCAACCTGGGCACGAACCGGGGGACCTCACGGCAGTAGTCCTCGTAGGCGGCGCCGAAGTGCTCTCTCAGCTCTTTCTCTTCCAGGCAAACGATGATGTAAACGGCCGGCACCCATAGCGCTACGATCAGGTACGAGGCGAGATAGTTGGCGATCAGGGAATAGCCGACCAGCGCGATCAGGATCTGGACGTAGCGAGGGTGCCGGATTCTCCCGTAGATGCCTTCGGTCATCAGCTTGCGGGGATAAAAGTCCGGAGCTATTTCCGGAAGCCCCAGGAAGACGGCGATCGTCGCGCGCCCGCGCAGCGCAAAGCCCATGGCGGCGGAGAGCGCCAGACATGCCGTTCCCAGCGCGACCAGCGGATAACGCGTGCCGAAATCCGTTTCCAGGAGATAGTGACGAATGGAGAACAGGCCCATCATCGCGAGCGCAACTGCGGTCAGGACGATCGTATAAGTCAGCGCGATGCCCCGAGCGCGCCAGAAGTGGACCAGCGGGTGGATCAAAAGCCAGTAGAGAAACAGCGGCGGCAAAGCAACCACCAGGCCGAGAGCCACCAGGTATCGCAGCGATTCCATGACGGGATGCGACGCTCTTCGGGCGCGTGCCGTCGAAACCGCCAGGTTCAAAGAGGCGCGCTCTTCTCGGCCGCCGATTCCTGCGGCCTCAAGGGTAGAGTCAAACGGAAGGTCGTTCCTTTTCCGAATTCGCTCGTATAGGTGATCGTGCCGCCGTGAGCGGCGACGATTCGCCGGACGATGACAAGGCCGAGCCCGGTTCCGGTTTTCTTGGTGGTCTTGAAGGGTTCCCAGACATCGATGTCCGCCGGAATGCCGGTGCCGGTGTCGCTGACCTCGATTGCAACCTCGGGTCCGTTCACGGCGGCCCGCACCGTAAGCGTGCCGCCCCAGGGCATCGCCTCGACGGCGTTCTTGCAGAGATTGAGCAACGCCTGCTCGAGCTTGTCACCGTCGGCGATCACCGCGGGCAAATCGGCGGGAATTTCGACCTGCACCCGGATTCCCCGGCCCGCATATTCCGCTTCTTCGAGAGCCAGCGTCTGAGCCACGACTTGCGCCACCGAGATCGGCTGAAATTTGTACTGTTCGCTGCGGTACAGGGCACGGAAATCGCCCAGGAGATTGTTCAACCGTTCGATTTCCCTGACGATGGTCTGTAGCGTCGCCAGGGTTTTCTGGTCTGCGGCCCCGGCCTGCTGAAGCCGCTGTCGCAGCAGCTGAACCGTCAGATAAATGCCGTTGATGGGATTGCTGATCTCGTGCGCGAACTTCGCCGAAGTCAGGCCGATCGCCGCCAGCCGCTCGTGCTCGATCAGCCGCCCCTGGAGCTTGATTCGTTCCGAGATGTCCCGGATAAAGGCGGCGTAGTGAATTCCCTCTTCCGTGGGAATCTCCACGACGGACAGCTCGATCGGGAAAACACTGCCGTCTTTTCGTTTCGCCTTCACCGTGCGAATCCGGCCGACCGCGCGGGCTTCGCGGGTCGTTTCGTAACGGGCGATGTAATCTCCGTGCTCCGACTTGTAAGGCTCGGGCATCAGGAGACCGACCGGCTTGCCGGCCACTTCGTCCCTGGAATAACCGAACAGCCGCTCCGCCGCCGGGTTGAACTCCACGATCGAGCCCCGGCGGTCGATCGACACCAGAGCATCGGGAGCGGCTCGAACCAGACTGTTCAGCCAGCTCTCGGCCCTTCTCCGCTCGGTGACGTCCAATCCCGAGCAGAGCACGCCGATCAGCTTGCCGTTCTTGTCTTTGAGCAGGTTCGCGTTCCATTCGATCTCGCGCTCACACCCGTCCCTGGTGACGATCCGGCTGGTATCGCCGACCACGGGCGCTCCCGCCAGCACGGTCCGGTAGGCATTTCGAAATCGTTCGCGCTCCCCGGGCGGCAGGAACGTCTCGAACCAGTCCTTTCCCCGAGCCTCTTCGAGGCGGTAACCCGAGAGTCGTTCAAAGCAGGGGTTGGCGTAGTCCAGTCGTCCCTCCTGGTCGAGCAGCAGCACCGGCACCTGCACCGTGTTGAGCACGCTCTGAGAAAACCCTTCCTGCTGCAGCAGGCGTTCTTCGAGCTCCTTTTCCTTTTTTTTCAGTTCGGTGACGTCGGTCGAGATGCCGCAGACCGCGTATGGCTTTCCGCTGGAATCGAGCAGCGGAAACTTGCTGGAAACGAAGGTGTGCAGGCCGTCGTCACACGGCACCACTTCCTCGAACTCCATCGCAGTTCCGGCCTCCAGGACCTTCACGTCGTTCGCGCGGAATACATCCGCCAGCTCTCCGGGGAAAATGTCGTGGTCGGTCTTGCCCCGGATCTCGCTCGGACGGAGATGGAAGAGCTGCTCGTATTGGCGATTCGCGTCGAGATACTTGCCGGCCGCGTCCTTGAGGTAAATGACGCTGCTGGAGCTGTCGACGATGGTACGCAGCAACGTCTCTCGCTTGTGGAGCTCGTCCTCGGCCCGCTTGCGGCGAATGATCGACCCCAATTGCGCGGCGACCGACGAAACGATGGCGACCTGACGAGTGCTCTCCCGGCGCGGCTCGAGCATGGCGAACAACAAAACGGCGAAGACTTCGGACCCGGCCATGATCGGAATCGCAAAGGTGGCCCGGACGCCCAACTCGAGGATCGCCGGCTGCCGCACGATCCCGGATCGAAGGGCACGCTCGTCGTTCCACTCGGGGCGGCGGCTGGACCAGACGCGGCCGGGCAGCCCCTCGTGCGGGGCAAAGGAAATTCCATGCCTGGCCCGTGCGATCCTTTCCGCCTGCTCGTTCTTCGCATGCCAGGAAGAGGCTATGACGAGTCGATCTTTCCGCTCGTTGGGCGCCCAGGCCTCGCCGTACTCCCAACCGGCGAACTCGCAGACTTTCTGGAGCGTCAGCGCCAGCGCCGAGTGGAAATCTTCCGCCGTGCTGATGGCCTCGGTCAGCGTCAGAAGAAGGCGAACTTCTTCCTCCGCCTGGCGCGTGGCAACTTCCCGCTGCAGAGCTCGATCGGCTTGCGCTGGAGCCCGCGTGCGTTCAACCATCGCGTCCCTCCCGGGACAAAAGGCGACACGCCCGGCGAGGCGGGGTGGGATCAATCGCCGTTGAAAGAAATGCCGCCGGCGCCTGAATGAAGAAATGCCGGGATGCCCGAGGACGAAGGCCCAATAAGAAGACCACCGATCACCTCCGGACACCGACCCCGGTGGCTGAACGCGCCTCTCGCCTGAGCGAAATCGGCACTGGCGCGTTCTTCGTTCCCCTTCCGCCGGTGATCGTTCATGGGCTTTGCGTGCAGAGAAATTCCGGCTAAGCCGCTATTCCCTGCCGCCCCAAGATTTCGATCTCGGAAGGGAATACATAATCGGTCACACCGATGTCCCATCGGACGCTGATGAGACGGCGCCCGAGGTTCTCGATGTCGTAGAGAATCGTTCCTTCGGTCGATCTCTTGATCAACCCCCGGTGACTCCTTACGTCCTGAGTTGCCCGGCACCTCATTCCCGTTGTGCCCGGGTCGACTTTTTCGCGCATCACATGCCGCGAAAACAGCAACGGGTGTGCCACCCGGCGCCTGAAACGATCCGGGCGGGCATCGCCCCATAGGTCGAGGGCGATTTTCCCCGCGTTTCCGTGGCAAATCGGTTTTGCAGCGAGCGGGTCTTCGAATTCGCGGTCATGGCGGGGACAGGCCATAATTTGTCGCACGGTTAGGAATAAGCGCGTGGTCGATTTTCATTTTTAGGAATAAACGCGAGGTCCATCGCAATGGCACGTCGATTGCCGTCCTCGTCCATGGGGGATCTGATAATGAGAACGGTCCACCGGCAGCCGGGCGCAATGATTTCAATTGAACGCAGCTCCCCGAATTGCCGCGGCGTCGGCGGCGTTCACAGGCCTCCTGTTCTCCCCAGGATCGCGCGGGTAATCGTTATCCTGTCGCTCGCCTCGTGCGCGACCGTTACGGGCCCGCGGATCGAGTCCGAGGAGGAGCAGCGGGTCCAGCTCGCCCTGAAAGCCGAGGCGAAAGCCTTCCATGAGGCTCAGCAGGCGCGGCTCGACCGAGTCGGCGCCCGGTTGATGAAGGCGAGTGGCGCGAAAGAAAAGCTGAAGCTCCATTACGTCGGGCGGCCGGAGCAAACCGGAGGCAGGATCCATCCCGATTTGGTCAACGCGTGGACGGACGGCGAAGGCGTGTGGATCACACGAGGCATGATGCGCTTCCTCAGGAGCGACGACGAGCTGGCCGTGGTGCTCGGGCACGAGATGGCGCACGCGTATCGGGGCCACATGGCCTACCTCCGCGGCAAGCAAGCCCTGGGGCTGGCGCTCAGCATTCCGGCAGCGATCTTCGGCGGCCAGGCGGCCGGCCAGCTGGCGGCGCTGCTCGTCGAGGCCGCAACGAAAAAATTCGACCGAGACCAGGAAAGGGAAGCGGACCTGTTCGGTTTGATCTGGGTTCACCGGGCCGGGTTCGACCCCGAGGTTGCCAAAGGTCTCTTTCGCCGGATGGCGATCGAGATGCCAGAAAGCGTCGAGCGAGGATTTCTCTCTTCCCACCCGACCTCGGCCGAAAGGCTGCTCGCCATGGAGAAGGTCTCCGAAGCGCTGAAGAAAGGACTGGATCCGCTGGAGGTCTTCGCCCCAGCGGAAAAGCGTCAAGAACGTTCGGAGATGCCGCCCAGGCGATGATCGACCCAGGTTTCGGCGCGAGCCAGGGCGCAGCGAACCGCCTCCTCCTCGCTGGTCACCCGATCGGGAAACTCGACGAACTCGAAACGTCGCGAAACGTCCTCCCACCAGCTGATCGCGACTTGCGGCACCCAGCTCGCCGAAGCGGTATCGAAGGTGGGGCACGGAATCATGGCATGGTTGCGGTACAACCGACTCCACATAGGGATCAATTCCTCCCGACAGTCTTTAAGGAGGGACTCGGCTCGCCATCGCGTTAGCGCGGCGTTGCCGTGGTTTCCCTTCGAGCACTCGTTTCCGGAGCGAATTATCGAGAAGCAACCCCGATGCCAGCCGGCGCGACGATCCGATTTCGCCGATCGACCCCCGGTGCGATAAGCCAGGGTTCGCGGTTTTTCAGAGAGATATGTGCGACCGCACGATTTCCGGTTGAAGGAGAGCTCGGCTTCCGAGCGCACGAATGTATGGCACGCCCGGGAATGCCAGTGCCTCGTTCTTTTCAATTCTCGGAACCGCGTATCGATTCCTTTCTTTTCGCTCCGTGGCACGGTAATTGCCCGCGAGACTGTGAGAAGCTCCGGACCGCGGATTCGTAGCCGCGTCCGATGACTTCGATTCTAAACGGCATGATCGATGAGCTTGCGTGAAGATACGGCGCGGGAAATCGAAGAGGTTTTGCGCCTCGACGAGGCGCCGCGCCGCAGGCGTTACGCCAAGGCCGCCGCCGTTCTGCTGCTGGTGTTAGCCGGTGTCGTTGCCGCCGCCCGTTATTTCGCCGACCGGCGCTCCACGGCGGTCCGGTACAGGACGGCTCCGGTGGTGCGAGGAGATCTCACGGTCGTTGTCACGGCAACAGGCACGGTGCAGCCGGTCAACCAGGTGGAAGTGGGCACGGAAATTTCCGGGACCATAAGGACGGTCGAGGTCGATTACAACGATCGCGTGGTCGTCGGGCAGGTTCTCGCCCGCCTCGACACCGACAAGCTGCAAGCGCAGGTCTTGCAGTCCCAATCGACGCTGGAGTCGATGCAGGCCAGATTGATCGAGGCTCAGGCGACGGTGGCCGAAGCGCGCGACAACCTCGAGCGCTTCAAGCGCGTCCGCGAAATGAGCGGCGGGAAGGTCCCGTCCGAGCGGGAGTTCGCAGCCGCCGAGGCGGCGCTCAAGCGCGCGCTGGCGCTGGAGGCGACGCTCAGGGCGCAGGTTTCCGAGGCGAGGTGGAAACTCGACATCGACCGGACGAACCTCTCCAAGGCCGTGATCCGCTCGCCGATCAACGGCGTCGTGCTCAAGCGTCAGGTGGAACCGGGACAGACGGTGACGGCATCGCTGCAGACGCCGGTGCTCTTCACGATCGCGGAGAACCTAGCGCAGATGGAGGTGCAGGTCGACGTCGACGAGGCCGACGTGGCCCACGTCAGGGACGGACAGGAGGCCTTCTTTACGGTGGACGGTTACCCGGGCCGGATCTTCAAGGCGGTCGTCAAGCAGGTTCGCTACGGCCCGGAGACCGTTCAGGGCGTGGTCACCTACAAGACGCTGCTCTCGGTCGACAACACCGATCTCGCGCTCCGGCCCGGTATGACCGCCACGGCGAACATCACCGTGAAAAAGCTCGCCGATGTCCTGCTGGCGCCGAATGCCGCGCTGCGTTTTTCGCCGCCTCCGGTAGAGGAAGCGGCTCCCGCCGGCAGCCTGCTTGGCCGGCTGTTTCCCCGCCCTCCGCGGGAACGCCGACGTGAGCCGGCCGACCTGAAGAGCAGGCAGCAGCGGCTGTGGGTCCTGCGGGACGGAGAGCTCGCTGCCGTTCCGGTAACCACGGGATCGACCGACGGGGTGATGACGGAAATTGTCGGCGGCGAAATCGCGCCGGGAACCCAGGTCGTCGTCGACGTCATCAAGGCAGGTTCGTGATGGAAGCGCCTGCGGAAGAATCGGCTCGCGGACCCCAGATCCTGCTGCGCAAGGTAACCAAAGTCTACGGCGTGGGAACGGCGGCGGTGCACGCCTTGCGCGGCGTGGACCTGCGCATCGAACGGGGCGAGTTCGTCGCCGTCATGGGGCCGAGCGGCTCGGGAAAATCGACCTGCCTGAACATTCTCGGCTGCCTGGACACCCCGACATCGGGATCGTACCGCTTCGAGGGCGTCGAGGTACGCGACCTCTCCCGCGTCCAGAGAGCGCGGCTGCGGCGCTATTTCCTCGGGTTCGTCTTTCAAGGCTACAACCTGCTCAACCGCACCTCGGCTCTGGAGAACGTCGAGCTGCCGCTGATCTACCGCGGGTATCCGGTCGCGGAGCGCCGGGCGCTCGCCCGCCGGGCGCTGGAGGCGGTGGGGCTGGGCGGGTGGGAAAGCCACACTCCCTCCGAGCTTTCGGGCGGCCAGCAGCAACGGGTCGCGATCGCCCGCGCGATCGTGACGGCGCCGCGGGTTCTGTTCGCCGATGAGCCGACGGGGAACCTCGATACCGCGCGGAGCCGCGAGATCATGGATCTGCTGGACGCGCTCAACCGCGACCGCGGAATCACGATCGTTCTGGTCACCCACGAGCGCGACATCGCGGCGTACGCGCGGCGCGTCGTGCGCTTCGTCGACGGGCGCGTGGAGTCCGACGAGGGCCAGCGGCACGAGGCGGCGTGATGCTCGGGAATGCCTTCTTGCTCGCCGTGCGGGAGCTGCGCCGCAACGCCCTGCGCTCGTTCCTTACCATCCTCGGAATCGTCATCGGCGTGGCGTCGGTCATCGTGATGGTGACGCTCGGGAGCGGCGCCACGCTGCAGGTCTCTCAGCAGATCGCGAGCCTGGGGAGCAACGTGGTGATCGTGCTCCCGGGACAGATGGGCCCCGGGCGAGGCGTAACCGTGGCCCCGTTCAGCGAGAGCGACGTCGAAGCGATCGCCCGGGAGATCGGGGATCTTAAAGTCGTGGCGCCCACGGCGACCAAGCCGGTCACGGCCGTCTTCGGCAACAAAAACTGGTCGACCGCGGTCACGGGGACGACCAACGACTACTTCGCCGCGGCGAACTGGGTCCTGGCGCGCGGGCGGACGTTCAGCGAGGCCGAGCTGCGCGCCGGCAAGGCCGTCTGCGTGCTCGGAGCCACGGTGAGCAGGGAGCTGTTCGGCGCGCAGGACCCGCTGGGCAGCAAGGTGCGGTTGAGGAACGTTTCTTGCGAGGTCATCGGGCTGCTGGAGGCAAAAGGACAGTCCGTGATGGGCAGGGATCAAGACGATCTCGTCGTGATACCGCTTCGGACCTTTCAGCGGCGTATCGCAGGCAACCGCGACATCTCTTCGATCCAGCTTTCCGTGCGGGAGGAGGGCGCCATCGACAGGGTCAAGGCGGCCGTCGAGCGGTTGATGCGCGAGCGACGGCATCTCGCTCCCAACGAGATCAACGACTTCTCGGTCCTGGATACCCGCCAGATCGCGCAGACGCTCACCGGTACGACCCGCATCCTCACGCTGCTGCTGAGCGCCGTCGCAGCAGTCAGCCTGGTGGTGGGCGGCATCGGGATCATGAACATCATGCTCGTGTCGGTCACGGAGCGGACGCGCGAAATCGGGATCCGGCTGGCGATCGGCGCCTACGAGCGCGACGTGCTGACGCAGTTTCTGGTGGAGTCGGTGGTGCTGGCCTCGTTCGGCGGCCTGTTCGGCCTGCTGCTCGCGCTCGCGGCGTCCGCCGCCCTGGCGCGCCTGCTGGAAGTTCCGCTGGTGCTGAATCCCGGGATCATGGTGCTCGCTCTGCTCTTTTCCGGAGGCGTGGGGGTCGTCTTCGGCTACGTTCCGGCGCGCCGCGCCGCGCAGCTCGATCCGATCGAGGCGCTGCGTCATGAATGAATGCGGAAGGACCATGTTCATCCTGGAGACGACACGCGCGAGTCGCCGGTACGAGGTGTCCCGCGCAGCCGTGCGGTTCTCGGGCGCTCTATCCGTCGCGCTCGCGCTGTGGGGTTGCTTTACGGTCGGGCCCGACTACGTCGAGCCCGAGACGAGGTTGCCGGCCGCATGGAGCCGCGAACTCGGCGGCGGCCTGAGCGCGGCGTCGCCGGCAGAGGATGGACTCGCCCGCTGGTGGACCGTGCTGGGCGATCCCGATCTGTCGGCGCTGATCGAGCGGGCCGCGGCGGGTAACCGGAACCTCAAGGTCGCGCTGGCGCGCGTGCGCGAGGCCCGGGCCCGGCGCGCCATCGCCGAGGCCGGATACTTTCCACAGGTCAACTTCACCGCGTCCGCCGCGCGCAGCCGTGGCAGCGAGCAGACCGGCGCGGGAGAAACGCGCGAGCTGTACAAGACCGGGTTCGACGCCACGTGGGAAATCGACGTCTTCGGCCGGGTGCGCCGTTCCGTCGAGGCGGCGCAGGGGGACCTCGAGGCGAGCGTGGCGGATTACCACGACGTGCTCGTGACAGTGCTCGCGGAGGTCGCGGTCAACTACGTGGAGGCGCGCACTCTCCAGGCCCAACTCCAGGTGGCGGAGGAAAACGTCGAAGCACAGACGGAAACCCTGCAGCTCACCGAATGGCGATTCGAGGCCGGCCTCGTGAGCAGGCTCGACGTGGAACAGGCGAGGTCCAATCTCGAGAACACACGCGCGCAGCTCCCGCGGTTGCGCTCCGACATCGAGGCGGCCAGGAACCGGATCGCGGTGCTGGTCGGGGTTCATCCGGGCGCGCTCGACGCGGAGTTGTCGGCGCGAAAGCCGATACCCCAACCGCCCGTCGAGATCGCGGTCGGGGTGCCCGCCGAGACTCTACGGCGCCGGCCGGACGTTCGCCGCGCGGAGCGGCAGCTCGCCGCGCAGACCGCGCGCGTCGGGGTCGCCACGGCCGATCTCTATCCCCGGCTCTCCCTGCCTGGATCCATCGGTTTGGAAGCGCTCTCGGGCGATCGGCTGTTCTCCGCCGGAAGCCGGGCGGCGAGCCTCGCCGGGAGCCTCGTCTGGACAATTTTCAAGGGCGGAGCGATCCGTCGGGCGATCGAAGCCCAAAGCGCGCTCCAGCAGCAGGCATTGGAGCAGTACGAAGCCGCCGTTCTTACCGCGCTCGAAGACGTCGAGAACGCCCTGGTCGCCTATGCCGGAGAACAGGAGCGGCAGCGGGCGCTCGCGGAGGCGGATCAGGCCGCCCGGCACGCGGCGCAGCTGGCGCGCGACCAGTACGCGTCTGGTCTGGTCGACTTCCAGACGGTGCTGGACGCGGAGCGAACGTCGCTTGCGTCCCAGGACCAGCTGGTCCAGAGCCGCGGGCGGGTCGCCTCCAATCTCATCGCCCTGTACAAGTCGCTCGGCGGCGGCTGGACGCAGCTTGCGGGCCTTCAGCCGTGAGCCGGCGCGATGTTCACGGCTCGATTCGCTCCCGAATCGCGAATGCGCCGACGGCCTTCGGGATGGTCAACCGTTCGGGTATCGTGTATTCTTTTTTCGCCGGCGCAGAGGGCGGCCGCTGCTGCGCCGGCGGCGGGTTATCCTGTCACGCAGCGGCACCGAACTCTCGGGTGGTGGTGTATGCCGGTCGAATCCGACAGGTGGATCGCCTATTTTTCCATGGAGATCGGGCTGGAAGCGGCCATGCCCACGTACAGCGGCGGGCTCGGCGTGCTCGCGGGGGACACGTTGCGGGCTGCGGCCGATCTGAAGGTTCCCCTCGTGGGCGTGACGCTCCTTCATCGCAAGGGGTATTTCTACCAGAGGCTGGATCCCAGTGGATGGCAGACGGAAGAGCCGGTGGATTGGGTGGTCGAGGATTTTCTCGCCGAAACCCCGCACCGGACCGCCGTCGTGATCGAAGGTCGAAGCGTGCAGCTCCGCGCGTGGAAATACGAGCTGCGCGGCGCCGGGAACTTCATCGTCCCGGTCTACTTCCTGGACTCCGACCTTCCGGACAACTCCGAGTGGGACCGGACCCTGACGCATTTCCTTTACGGCGGCGATCAACGCTATCGCCTGGCTCAGGAGATCATTCTCGGCATCGGCGGCGTGAGAATGCTCCGGGCGATTGGCTACGACGCCATCAGCCGATTCCACATGAACGAAGGACACGCCGGTTTGCTGGCGCTCGAGCTTCTGGACGAGGAGGCGAGAAAGGCCGGCAGGGAGAAGATCGAGCCGCGCGACGTGGAGGTGGTCCGGAAAAAGTGCATCTTCACGACCCATACGCCGGTCGCGGCGGGCCACGACCAGTTTCCGCTCGATCTCGTCGATCGTCTCCTGGCGCGCCGGGAAGTCCACGAGATGAAGGACGTCTTCTGCTGCGAGGGGATCCTGAACATGACGTACCTCGCGCTGAACCTGAGCCACTACGTGAACGGGGTCGCCAAGCGCCACGGCGAGATCTCGCGGCTGATGTTCGCGGGGTACAACATCGACGCGATCACCAACGGCGTGCACGCCGCCACCTGGACTTCGGGGCCATTCCGCAGGCTCTTCGATCAGTATATTCCGGGGTGGCAGCAAGACAATTTCAGCCTCCGCTACGCGCTCAGCATTCCGGCCGAGGACATCTGGCGCGCCCACATGCGGGCGAAGCGGTCGCTGATCCTGGACATCAACCGACAGACGAACGCCGGGATGGACGTCGACGTGCTGACGATCGGCTTCGCGCGCCGCGCGGCGGCGTACAAGCGCGCCGATCTTCTCGTTTCGGATCTCGCGCGGCTGAAGGAGATCGCGTCGGGCGGCAGGTTGCAGATCGTCTACGCGGGCAAGGCGCACCCGCATGACGCCTCGGGCAAGGAATCGATCCAGCGCGTCGTTCGCGCCCTGCAGTCGCTGCGGGGCTCGGTCAAAGGGGTCTACCTGGAGAACTACGACCTGGAGCTCGGGAAGAAGCTGACCTCGGGAGTCGACGTCTGGCTCAACACGCCTCAGCCGCCGCTCGAGGCCTCGGGAACCAGCGGCATGAAGGCCGCGCTCAACGGCGTTCCCAGCCTCAGCGTGCTCGACGGGTGGTGGATCGAGGGATGCATCGAAGGCGTGACCGGCTGGTCGATCGGACCGAAGCCCGCGGGCGACGAAGCGAAGAATCACTCTCGCGACGCGGCGGCGCTCTACGAGAAGCTGCAGGACGTCGTGGTTCCGCTGTTCTACGGCAACCGCAACGGCTTCATCGACGTGATGCGGCACGCGATCGCGCTCAACGGCTCGTTCTTCAACACCCATCGGATGCTGCAACAGTACGTGTTGAAAGCGTATTTTTGACCGGCACGGTCTTTGCCCGTGGAAGCTTTGCTACAGCACCGGTGACGACATGCAACCGGCTCGTGCCGCGACATCCGGACCCGCGCTCACCCCGATCTCGGGCGTCGCCGGGAAGGGACCGGCCTGCTTTCTCGTGGAGGCCGGAAGCGTTCGCCTGCTGCTCGATCTCGGCTACGGGCCTCAGCCGGGACTGCTGCCCGACGTAAGCGGCGTCGGCGAGGTCGACGCTCTTGTCCTGAGCCATGGCCACCGGGACCACGCGGGCGGCCTGTCCCTGATGTCGAAGATCGGGAATCCTCCCGTTTTCGCCACCGAGTGGGTTTGCCGGGGCCTTCCGGCAGGCGTCGAATCCCGCGTCCTGCCGCTTGCAGGCTCGACCGACATCGTCGGGATACGGGTCGACACGGGCCGTTCGGGCCACGCGCCGGGCGGCGTCTGGCTTCGTCTGCATGTGGGCGGCGGTCTTCTCTACATGGGCGACCACTCGAGCGAGTCGATTCTCTACCGCTACGACGCTCCCCCGCCCGCGCGGACGGTCATCCTCGACGCCTCCTACGGAGCCGACGACACGCCGCTTGCCAGACAGTTTGCGAGCTTCGATGCGGTCTTTTCCGCGGGCGACGTTTTGCTGCCGGTTCCGGCTGACGGCCGGGGGCCCGAGATCGCTCTCTACCTCGCGCGCCGGGGTTGCGCCGTGCGCGTGGATGAAGCCGTGCGCGCCGGGCTGCGGCGCCTGGCGGAAGAGGGCCGGGAGTCGCTGCATCCTGGGACTGAAACGGAGATCGCCCGAATCGCGGCGACCGCCGGGCCGATCGACGGAACGCAGGGAGTGATGCTCGCGAGCCGCGCCGACGCGACGGCCGGAGAGGCCGCGCGCCGGGTCGCGGAATGGGGAGGTGCTGCACGGCCGGCGATCGTTTTTACAGGCTACGTTCCGCCGGGCACTCCGGCGGAACGGCTGATCAAGAGCGGCCGGGCGCGATATCTGCGCTGGAACGTTCACCCACGCCTGTCCGACAACGTCGCCCTCGTCCGGTCGGCCGGGCCGGCCACCGTAGTTCCGGCGTTCTGCGAACGCGAGGCTCTCGACGAGCTCGCGCGCGCCTTTGCTCCGGCCGAAGTCGCGGCGGCCGGCGTGGTGCGCCTATGACGGTGGAGGTCCCGAGGGTTCCGCTCTTCGCGCGGCCTTTTTACTTTCTGCGCCACGGGGAGACCGAGGCGAACGTGCTCAGGATTGTGGCCGGCTCGCGCGACGTCCCCCTGACCGAGCTGGGGCACGTCCAGGCGCGCGAGGCGGCCGCGTTGCTCGCGGGACGCGGCATTACGGCGATCTGCTCGAGCGCGCTGCAGCGCGCGCGCCAGACCGCGCGGTACGTCGCGGAAGCCCTGGAGCTGCCCGTGACCATCGTTCCGGAGCTGGGGGAGCGTAACTGGGGCGCGCTCGAAGGCCGACCGCGCGACCTGTGCCTCGCCGGGGTCACCCCTCCAGGAGGCGAGACCGAGGAGGAGTTTTCGAGTCGGGTCTTGCGCGGTTTCGCCAGGGTCGAGCCGGAAGGGCTTCCGCTGATCGTCTCTCATTCGGGCGTGTTCCGCGTCCTGTGCCGCGTCCTGGGAGTCGAGCCGCCGGGCGAGCGCATCGAAAACGCGCGGCCCGTGCTCTGCCTGCCGCCGGACGCCCGCAGCCCGATCTGGCGGCTCGAGCTGTTGTGAGCGCCGCTCGGTCGGTCGCTCGAAAGGCGAGGCTTCAAAAGGGGAAACCGGTCGACAAAAGAGGAGGCGCCGGCATGAGAGCAACCATTTTTCTCGTCGTTGCGGCGTTGTTCGCGGCGTGCGCTACGGTTTCTCCCGAAAACGCGATGCAGGCGGATGTGGACCAGGCGGCGGCCATCATCGAACGCTTCGAGGCGATCCCGGAATCGGGAATTCCGCCCGCCGTCATGCGCGCGGCACGAGGACTGGCGATCCTCAACGTCACGAAGGCCGGATTCGTAGGCAGCGTTCGAGGGGGGAGCGGGATCGTGGTGCAGCGGACCGAAACCGGCTGGAGCGGCCCTTCGGCGATCGGCGCGGCAGGGATCGGAGCCGGCTTTCAGGCCGGCGTCGAGATCTCCGAGCTGGTCATCGTGCTCAACACTCCGGCCGCCGTGGAGGCGTTCGCGCGAGGCGGCAGTTTCACTCTCGGCGGGGCTCTGAGCGTGGCGGCCGGCCCCGTCGGGCGCACCGCGGAGGCCGCGGTGGGCTTGCAGGCGGCCGTTTACACCTACAGCCGCAGTCAGGGCCTTTTCGCCGGCGTCTCTCTCGAGGGAACGGTCCTGACCACGCGCGACGAGCTCAACGCGGCGTATTACGGCAAACCCGTGTCGGCGCGGGATATCCTTTCCGGCAAGGTGCAGCCGCCGGCTGGCGCGCGGAGGTTGCTCGCCGTATTGTCCAAATATTGACGGGGTCCGGGGCATGCAGACATCGTAGGGTGGTTGTGCGGGGCGGGGCCGCCTGCCGGCGGTTGGTTAGTCGAAGATTCGATGGGAACTGAAGCAATGGCGGCAGGATTTATCTCGATCGCGCGCGTTCTGTTCGGTGTAGTGCTCGCCTGCGCCGTGACTCCGGGAAATCTCCGCGCCGGGGTCCCCGGCGATCAGGTGCGCGCGACCGCCGACAGGGTTCTGCGGATCCTCAACGATCCGAAATTGGCCCGGCCCGCAGCGAGGGAGGAGCGCCGGCAAAAGCTGCGCGAGGCGATCTATCCCAGATTCGACTTTCCCGAGATGGCGCGGCGCTCGCTCGGCGCCGCCTGGCGGCGCATCACTCCGGCGGAGCGGCAGGAATTCGTCAAGCTCTTCACGCAGCTTCTCGAGGATTCTTACATCCGGAACATCGAGTCCTATCACGGCGAAAGGATCGTCTACGGCCGCGAGACCGAGGAACAGGGTTTCGCCGAGGTGGCCACCAAGATCGTCACCGACAAAGGCGAGGAGATCGCGGTGAATTACAGGCTCCACAAAACCGATGGAGACTGGAAAGTCTACGACGTTGTGATCGAGAACGTGAGCCTGGTGAACAATTACCGGGCGCAGTTCAGCCGCCTGCTGAACCAGATGACGTTCGCCGAGGTGCTCGACCGCATCCGGCGGCAGTTGTCGAAATCGTAGAGGGTCGATGACGGTGCTGCTCACGATCGCCAGCGTTCTGGCGGTCAGTCTCGTGTCGCTTGTCGGGGTGCTGACGCTGTCGATGGACGAAGCCCGCGTGCGCGCCCTGGCCACCTTTTTCGTCAGCTTCGCCGTCGGCGCGCTTCTGGGCGACGCGTTCATCCACCTGATCCCGGGGACTTTCGAAGCGTTTGCAGCCGCTGGAGCATCGCTGGCAGCCTCGCTTTTGATTCTCGCCGGCATGATGGCCTTTTTCGTCGTCGAGAAGCTTCTTCGCCACACGCACGGCGTGCTCCACGCGCACCACCATCCCGGCGAAACGGTTCGCCGGCCCGAGCTCGCGGCGATCAACGTTCTCGGCGACGCGATCCACAATTTCATCGACGGGCTGGTGATCGGCGCGAGCTATCTTGCCGGCCCGACGCTCGGGATATCGACCACGATCGCGGTCGTGCTCCACGAGATCCCGCAGGAGCTCGGCGATTTCGGAATCCTGGTTCACAGCGGCTTGAGCGTGCGCAGGGCGGTCCTGCTCAATCTGGCATCGGCGAGCGTGGCGATCGTCGGCGCGGGGGTGTCGCTGGGAGCAGGAACCGTGGCTCACGAGGCCGTCACCAGGACTTTGCTGCCCGTCACGGCCGGCGGCTTCGTGTACCTGGCCGCGGCGGATTTGATTCCGGAGCTGCAGCACGACCGCAGCGTTCGCGCGCTGGGCCTGCAGACCGGCCTGATCACGACGGGGATCGCGGTGATGGGTCTCCTGACGTTCGTCGAATGAAACGGCCGCGGCTTTGCTTCGCGCATGGACTCGATCGTCGCCGGATCCGTAGCCAGTCTCACCGCCGGCCTCGCCACCGGTCTGGGAGCCTTGCCGGCTCTGGTCATGGCCGGGAAGCCCGAGCGAGCTCTCGATGCGATGCTCGGTTTCGCCGCCGGGGTCATGGTCGCCGCCGCCAGTTTCGGGCTGCTCCTTCCCTCGTTGCGGCTGGGCAGCGTATGGGCCGCGGGCCCGGGCTTTCTCGCCGGCGCCGCCTTCCTGGACCTCGCCAGTTTGGCGTTCCAGCGCTTTCATCCGGCCCAGGGCGCCGATGGCACCTCATCCCGCCTTCGCAGGGTCTGGCTGCTCGTTCTAGCCATGGTCATCCACAACATTCCCGAGGGGCTCTCCGTGGGCATGAGCTTCGGACAAGAAAACCAGTCGGCGGGAACAGTCATGGCAATTGCAATCGGGCTGCACAATATGCCCGAGGGTTTGGCCGTCGCCCTGACCATCGTTCGCGAAGGGTACGGCAGGGGGCGCGCCGTCGGGAGCGCGCTCTTGAGCGGTCTGACGGAGCCTCTGGTCGGAATCCCGAGTCTCGTGCTCGTCAGTGGAGCTCAGGCGCTGCTCCTGTCTGGTTTGGCCTTTGCGGCCGGCGCCATGCTGTACGTTGTGTTCGGCGAAATGATTCCGGAGAGTCAAAGCCGCGGCTATCGACGCGAGGCGACCGTCGGCGCGGTTTTGGGGTTTCTGTGGATGGTCCTGCTGGACCGCCTGTTTGCCTAGGGTGCGTCGAATTCGCCGGCGGCAGGCGGATCTTCCAACGGCGAAAATTAGGGAGGAAACATGAAACAGGCGCCGAGGATGGCCGGGGTTTTCTTTTGCATGACGCTGCTCCTGTGCCGCTGGCCCGCGCTGGCTCAAGATCAGACGCCTCTCACGTTGGCCGAGGCCGTTCAGCTGGCTTTGACGAACAACCGCCGCTTGCAGGCTGTGGCGCGACAGTCGGAGGCTGCTGCCAGCGGCGTCGGTCAGGCGCGGGGGGCTTTCTTCCCTCGCCTGGACCTCGTCGAGGGATTTACTTACAGCGACAAGCCGACGCTGGTATTTTCCGGTCTCCTGGATCAAGCCAGCTTCAAGCAGAGGAACTTCGCGATCGGATCCCTCAACGAACCTCCCCCGCTGACCAACCTCAGCAGCCAGATTCGCCTGGAGCAGCCCCTTTACACGGGGGGAAGGCTGTCGGCAAATCTCCGGCAGGCCCAATTGAGCGCCGAAGCCTCGGAAGATATAAAACGGCGGGCGCAGCAGGATGTGGTCTTTCGCGCCACCGAGGCTTACTACCAGGCGCTCCTGGCCGATGGAAATCTTGAAGTCGTGGAGCGCGCGCTGGCGTCCGCGCGCGCCCATCGAAGACGAGCGGAAGATCTCTTCCAAAAGGGGCTCACCGTTCGCTCCGATTTCCTGCGCGCCGAGGTTCTGGTCGGCGGCCTGGAGAGAGAAAAGATGGAAGCCGAAAACCTTGTCGCGATCAGCCGCGCACGGCTAAGACACGTCCTGGGGATCGAGACGGAAAAGTTTCGCTTGACCGAGCGCGTGAACGAGGACCGTCTCCCGCTGGAGGACTTTCACCGCCTCGTTGCCGTGGCGAGATCCTCTCGCCCCGATCTGAAGGCCGCGGAAAAGGACGTGGAGAAGGCGACGGAAAGCATGCGCGCCGCCCGAGCGGATTACTATCCCGCTCTGGGATTCGTCACCCAATTCGAGGGCAACACCCGGAAATTCAGCACGAGCGGCGAGAGCTTCGCCGTGTTCATCACGGCCAGGTGGAACCTGTTTAATGGCTTCGCCACGCAAGAGAAGGAGAGAGAAGCCAGAGCCCTGACCGGACGCGCCCGGTTGCTCCGCGACGATCTGCTTCAGGCGATCGCCGTCGAGGTCGAAGAGGCCTATCTGGGGCTCCGCTCGTCGCGCCGGCAGGTCGCCGTGGCCAGCCAGAACGTGGACCAGGCCGCGGAGAGCCTCAGGATCGTCAAGGACCGCTACGAGGTCGGGTTGGCGAAAAGCGTCGACGTCGTGGACGGAGAAGCGGCGTTGAAAAGAGCGGAGCAGGACCTCCTCCAGGCTCGGATCAACAGCCAAATCTTTCGCGCGCGACTGAATCTTGCCACAGGGGCGCTGCCATGAATGCGAAGAAACCGCTGGCGATCGCGTTCTTTCTGGCGCTTACCGCCTGCTCTCGGGAAAGGCCGGTAGGCCGGGGCGGGGGCGAGGCCAACGCCCTTCGAGGCGTCGAGGTCGAGGTCGTTCAACCGACGCTCGGGGAGGATTTTTTCGAGGCCACCGGCACGGTCGTGTCGAGGAGAACCGCGACGCTTTCCAGCAAGATCGTCGGGACCGTGGTCGCGGTCGCCGTCAGGGAAGGCGACCGGGTACCCAGGGGAAAAACGGTCGTCGAGATCGACAATCGGGATCTTCGGGCCGAGCTTCAGGGTGCCGAGGCGGCGCTCGACGAGATCGAAAGGGCCGTGAAAGGCGCCGAATTGGGGCTGGTTGCGGCCCGCGGGCAACGAGAGCTGGCATACGCCACCTTCAAGCGGTACGAGTCGCTGATCGCGAGAGGATCGGTGGCTCCTCAGGAGTACGACGAGGTGAGGACCAGATACGCGATCGCGGATGCCGAGGCGGGACGCGCGGAGGAAAATCTGCAATCCCTGAGGGCCAGGAAGGAGCAGGCGAAGGCCAGGCTCGCTTATGCCAGGGCCGTGCTCAGCTACACGGCGATCGCCGCTCCCTTTGATGCTCTGGTCACGGCAAAAACCGCCGAGGCGGGCATGCTGGCGTCTCCCGGCAGCCCCCTTCTGACGCTCGAAGAAGCCGGTCACTATCGCCTCGAGCTTCAAGTCGGGGAGTCACGGATGGGGCATGTGGCTCTCGGGAAGACGGTTCCGGTTGTGCTCGATGCCGTCGAGCAGGAACTTTCCGGAAACGTGGCCGAGATCGTCCCCGCCGCGGACCCAAGGAGTCGCACTTTCACCGTGAAAGTCGCTCTTCCGTCCCATCCCGCGATCCGCTCCGGACTCTATGGAAAGGCGAGGTTTTCTCTGGGAAAGCGCACTGTCTTGAGCGTCCCTGCCGCGGCGCTTTTGCGGAGGGGACAGCTCGTCGGAATCTACGTCGCGAACCCTGAAGGGATCGTCCGTTTCCGGCTGGTCACGACGGGAGAGCGCTACGGGGACCGCGTGGAGATTCTCTCCGGGCTCAAGGCGGGCGAGCGAGTCGTCACGAAAGGCATCGAGCGCGTCGACGAAGGAAGCAAGCTTCCACGCCAGGCTCGCTCTGAGGAGGCGAAAATTGGGATTAGCCGGTAAAGTCGCCCGCGCCTTTATCGATTCGAAGCTTACGCCGCTCGTCATCTTGACGTCGGTCCTGCTCGGGGCGGGATCGATCCTGCTGCTTCCCCGCGAAGAGGAACCGCAGATCGTCGTGCCGATGATCGACGTCTTCGTGCAGATGCCCGGCGCCAGCGCGAAAGAAGTCGAGGAGCGCGTCACCAAACCCATGGAGGCGCTGCTCTGGGAAATTCCCGGCGTCGAGTACGTTTACTCCACCTCCACGGCCGGCGCCGCGCTGGCGATCGTCAGATTTTACGTGGGTGAGGATGAAGAACAGAGCATCGTTCGGCTCAACCAGAAGATGTTCGCGAACCTCGACCTGATCCCGCCCGGCGCCAGTCCGCCGCTGATCAAGCCGCGGTCGATCGACGACGTCCCGATGCTGGCGCTGACGCTGTGGAGCGATCGCTACGATCATTTCATGCTGCGGCGGATCGCGGCGGAACTCCGGGACCGTATCAAGCGGATTCAAGACGTGTCCGAAGTCAGAATCATCGGCGGCCAGCGGCGGCAAATCCGGGTGGTCCTGGACGCGGCCAAGATGGCTGCTTTCAACGTCGCTCCCGCGACCATCGTCCCGGTGCTGGAACAGGCGAATCGACAGTTGCAGGCCGGCAGTTTTTCGAGCGCGAACCGGGAGTTCGCGGTGGAGGCGGGCGGTTTTCTCCAGACCGCCGAGGACGTGGGGCGGGTGGTGATCGCGGTTTTTCAAAGCCGCCCGGTCTATCTGCGCGACGTCGCCCAGCTCGAAGACGGGCCGGAGGAGCCGGCCGATTATGTGTTTTTCGGCGAAGGTCCGGGCGGGGGATCCCGCCGGGTCGAAGGGGCGCCCGCGACCCTCTACCCTGCGGTCACGATTTCGGTCGCCAAGCGCAAGGGCACCAACGCCATTTCGGTCGCCGAGCGGGTCACCGCCGGGGTGCAGGAGCTTCAGGGCCGGCTGATCCCGAGCGACGTTCGCTGGACCATTACCCGCAACTACGGCGAGACGGCCAAAGAGAAATCCGATGAGCTGCTTTTTCATATGCTGCTCGCCATCCTGTCGGTGTCGGTGCTCATCTGGCTCGTTCTGGGCCTTCGAGAGTCGGGAATCGTCGCGATCGCGATTCCCGTGACTTTGGCGCTCACCCTGGTCGTTTTCCACCTTTACGGGTACACGCTCAATCGCGTAACCTTATTCGCCCTCATCTTTGCCATCGGCATTCTGGTCGACGACGGCATCGTCGTGGTCGAAAACATCGTCCGGCACTGCCGTTTGCCGGAGAACCAGGACAGGCCGTTGCTCGAGATTGCGGTCGAGGCGGTGGACGAGGTGGGCAACCCGACCATCCTGGCGACCTTCACGGTCATCGCCGCCATCCTGCCCATGGCTTTCGTGCGCGGCCTCATGGGGCCGTACATGCGGCCCATCCCGGTCGGGGCCTCCGCGGCGATGCTGTTCTCTCTCATCGTCGCCTTTGTGGTGACGCCCTGGGCCTCGCTCCGGCTCCTTCGACGGACGGGGGCGGCGGATCACGTGCGATCCGGAGAAAGCCTCACGACTCGGTGGTACCGCCGCGTCATGACCCCGCTGATCCATGTGCCAAAATGGCGGTTCGGATTTCTCGCTGCCGTGGTGGTGTTCCTGGCGGCGGCGTTCTCTCTCGTTGCCCTCAAGGTCGTCGTGGTGAAAATGCTGCCCTTCGATAACAAGAGCGAATTTCAAATCGTCATCGATATGCCCGAAGGATCGACGCTCGAAGAGACCGCGGCGATTGCGCGGGAGATCGGCGGCGCGATTCATGCTGTGCCCGAGGTCACCCACTATCAGGCCTATATCGGGAACGCCTCGCCTTACAATTTCAACGGCCTGGTGCGCCACTACTTCCTTCGGCGCGGGCCAAACGTCGCCGATATCCAGGTCAATCTTCTACCCAGGGGCGAGCGCCGGGCTCAGAGCCACGAAATCGCCAAAAGAGTTCGGCCCGGGATTGCCGCGATCGCGGCCAGGTACGATGCACGGGTCAAAGTCGCCGAGGTGCCTCCGGGTCCGCCGGTTCTGCAGACGCTGGTGGCGGAAGTTTACGGTCCGGATTACCGGCGGCAGATCGAGATCGCGCGCCGGATCCGGGACATTTTCGAGAAGACCGAAGGAGTCGTCGACGTCGACTGGTACGTCGAGGACGACCAGGTCAAATACCGCTTCCTCGTCGACAAGGAGAAGGCGGCGCTCAACGGCGTCTCCACGGAACAGATCGCCAGCACGTTGAGACTCGCGGTCGAAGGAGCGGGCGTGGGATTGCTGCATCAGCCCGAAGAAAAAGAGGACGTCGCCATCGTACTCCGCTTGCCCAGGGCCGGGCGTTCGAGCCTCGGGGACCTGCAGTCGGTTAAAGTCATCGGCCAGAACGGCAATCTCGTTGCTTTGGGCGAGCTGGTCCGCGTGGAAAGGCAGGTCGCCGACAAGACCATTTATCACAAGAACCTCATGCCCGTGGTGTACGTGACGGGCGACGTCGCCGGACGCGAGGAGAGCCCGGTTTATGCGATCCTGAAAATGAACGAAGCCCTCGATCGGCTGCAACTTCCGGACGGCCGCCGGCTGGAACGACATGTCGCCCGGCAGCCCTTCTCCGCGGAGCGCTTTTCCATGAAATGGAACGGGGAATGGCACATCACCTACGAGGTGTTTCGCGATCTCGGCATCGCGTTCGCCGCGGTTCTCGTCCTGATCTACATCCTGGTCGTGGGATGGTTCCGGTCGTTTAAAACGCCTCTGGTGATCATGGCGGCCATCCCGTTCTCCCTGGTGGGCATCCTGCCGGCGCATGCTCTGATGGGCGCGTTCTTCACGGCAACTTCCATGATCGGTTTCATTGCCGGCGCGGGAATCGTGGTCAGGAACTCGATCATTCTCGTCGATTTCGCCGAACTGCGCCGGGCGCAGGGGATGCCTCTGGCGGAAGCCGTGATCGACGCCGGCGCCGTGCGGTTTCGTCCGATGATGCTCACGGCCGCCGCCGTGATCGTCGGCGCTTCCGTGATTCTCTTCGACCCGATCTTCCAAGGGCTGGCGATTTCTTTGATGGCCGGAGAGGTGGCCTCGCTGCTCTTATCCCGCGTCACGGTGCCGATCCTCTACTATCTCAGCGAGCGGAGCTCCTGAGCTCGTCGGGAGGCAAGCCCGGGATCCTGGACGCAGGAACCATGTCTGGGGCCGGAAAGCGCACCGGCGGCTTTTCATCTCCCCGTGACGTAGGCGCGAAGATCGGCGGCGTTGCGGACGGCGTAGCCCTCGGCGTCGTTGTTGAAGTAGGCGAAGACGTCCCTTCCTTCCTCGAGCCGGTCGCGGATCCAGCCCGCCTCGGCTCTCAGACGCCGCGGCGAGTAGCTCCCGCTGTAGCGGTCGCCGTGGAAGCGCAGGTAGGTCCAGGAGGCGGTCAGGCGACGCGGGTGATCGGCGATCAGGTCGTGGATGCAGAGCGCCGCGGCGTGCTCCTCGAGCGCCGCGAATACATCCTCGCATAGCCAGCGCGGGTCCCTGAGCTCCACCGCCCAGCGCAGCTGTTTCGGGGCGGCCTTCAAGAAGGCCGCGAGCCGGCCGGGATCGGCTTTCCAGTTCGGCGGGAGCTGTACGAGGATCGGTCCGAGGAACTCCCCCAGGCGCGTGGCGCGCGCAAGGAACCTCCCGATCGTGGCGCGCGGCCGCTTGAGCCGGACGATGTGCGACCCGTAGCGGCTGAACTTCAGCGCGTAGCAAAAGCCGGGCGGGGCCTGTCGCCGCCAGGCCTCGAACGTGGCCGCCTCCGGAAGACGGTAGAACGTGTTGTTGATCTCGACGGTGTCGAACTCGCGGGCGTAGTGGGAGAACCACCGCGCCGGCGGAAGATCCTCGGGGTAGAAGATTCCCCTCCAGTGGGCGTAGTGCCAGCCGGATGTCCCGACCCGAAACGTTGCGCGCCGCCGTTTCACGCCCCGTCTCCGTCAGCGGGCCCCCGGTTTGGAGCCCGGCCGCGCCCCTCCGGCCGCGCCCGTGGCCGGCGCTCCCGGCAAGGCTCCGGATTGCAGCGCCTCCAGCCGCTGCCGGTCGACGGCGAACTGAGGCTCGAAGGCGCTGAAGAGGTCGAGGAACTGCTCGAGCTTGCGCGCGAGCAGGAAGCGCTCGCACACGGTCTGCCGCGCCCGCCGGCCCATTTCCCGCCGCAGCTTCTCGTCGCGGACGAGCTGCACGATGCGCGCGGCGCATTCCTGGACCGAGGAAACGAGAAAACCGTTGACGCCGTCCTCGATCTGGTGCCTGAGCCCGCCGCAGCGCCCGGCGATCACGGGGGTTCCCTTCCACATCGCCTCCGCCGCGGTCAGCCCGAAGCCTTCGCGCAGCGATTTTTGCACGATGACGTGGGCGCGCCGCTGCAACGCGTTGACCAGGGCGCTGTCCTCGACGGTGAGAATCCAGACGTCGTCGGCAGCGTTCTTGAGCAGGGACTCGAACACCTCCTGGCCTTCGGGATCGTCCAGGGCCACGTTGCCGATGAGAACGAGCGTGGCGTCGATTTCTCGGCGCGCGATGCGGAAGGCCTCGATCACGCCCTCCGGGTCCTTCCAGCGGTCGAAACGCGAGACCTGACAGACGATCGGGAGCTCGGTGGGGATCCGGTAGTGGCGCAGCCGATCCCGGATCTCGTCCTCGCTCATCTCGGCGTTTTTCGCCGAGAAGGGATCGATCGCCGGCATGATGAAGAGTTGCGGGACGGCGAGCTCGCGGCGGTATTCCGGGAGCGAGAGCACCACGGCGTCGTACTGATCGACGAAGCCGCGCAAGTAGTCCCAGATCTCGGGATTCGGGTTCGAGAGATCGACGTGGCAGCGCCATACCCAGGGACAGGTGTGCCGCGTGTGCTGGACCAGCGGCAACGGCTGGGGATCGTGGATCACGACGAAGTCGCCGCCGATGTCCATGCGCATCGCGTTCTGCAGAATGACCGTCTCGTAGATCTCCTTTTTCAGGTCGGTCAGGTTGATGGCGGCGCCCTGGAGCGCGTTGTGGATCTTCTTGGTGACGCTGAAGAAGTCCGGAGTACCCTGGATCAGTCGCCATTCGGCGCGGATCCCGAGGCTCCGCGCGAGCAGAGTTTCCGAGGAGAGGATTTCGGCGACACCGCCGCCGTAAAACGTGGAGCTCACGTGCACCACGTGCATGCCGCGAAGCCGCTGCGCCTTGCGCATGGTGCGCTCCACGGCCTCCTCGCCGATCAGCGGCGCGTAATCCTCGATATTGACGAGCCACGAGCGTTTCTTCATCGCCGCCTCCCTGCGGTCGGGGCGCGTTCTAGCGCGTCGCGTAGAGGAGCGAGAGGTTCACCAGATAGACGGCCAGGATCGCCAGCGAGTCCCAGCCGAAGAAAATCGGCTTCCTGCCGCTGCGGTAAACGAGCCCGATGACGGCGATGGAAAGCGCGATCATCGCCGAGAGCGCGCTGACGACGTGGTCCGGCGAGACGACAGCGAGCAGCGGGGCGCGGGGGTACAGGAGATCGTCCACCGCCAGAATGAAGACGTTGAACACGGTGCTGCCGAAAAGGTTGCCCACGGCCATGTCGGCGGCGCCGATGGCGAGCGCGGAGACCGACACCACCAGCTCGGGAAGCGTCGTCGAAATTGCGATGAAAACGGTGCCCACGAAGGTCTGGCCCAGGCCGGTTGCCTCGGCGATCTGCTCCCCGAGCCGGGGGAGGTAGAGCGCCGCGCCGACGATCACCAGCGCGTTCAGGGCGAAGAGGGCGTAGGCTCTCCGCTTCGAAACGTGGCGGTACCGCGCTTCTTCCGCCATCTCCCTGACGAATTCGGCGATGCGCCTGCGCTCGTAAACGAACACCATCCGCATCGCCACAAGATAAACGGCGATGAACAGCGGGGTGCCGACGCCCACCCATCCGATCGAAGGGAGCCTCGGGCCGAGAATCGTCCCGAGGCTCACCACGCCCAGCATCAGGATGCCGAACCCCGCCGTGAGCACGTGCCCCTGGTGGATGCGCGCGGAAATCGGCTCCGAGCCGTTCAGGAAGTCGAGCACGGGGATCATCGCCAGGTTCAGGAGACACGCGCCCAGGACGTTGGCGGCCGCGATGTCGGGCAGGTCGAAAAGCGCAACCGAGCTCACCCCCGTCACCAGCTCGGGCAGCGAGGTGATCGAGGCGACGAGCACGACGCCGATCCAGGTCCTGCCGAGGCCGCTCTTCTCGGCGATGACGTCCCCGTAGCGCGAGACGTAAACGCCCGAGACCAGAATCAGCCCGGCGCAAAGAAGGAATTGCAGCCATAGAACCATCGCGTCTCCGTCATTCCCGAACGACTCAGTCCAGCTCGCCGAACCAGCCGCGCCGGGCGAGCCGCTTCGTCAGCTCCAGGACCGGCGTGATCGTCGAGGCCACCCCGATCGCCACCAGCCAGTCCGATTCTCTCATGTCGAACGTGCCGAGCAACAGCTGGAGCACGGGAAGGTAGACGATCAACGCCAGCAAGGCAAGCTCGGCCAGCACCGCCGCGTTCAGCCAGCGGTTGGCGAACGGCCGCGCGAACGCAGAAAGGCGATCGGAGCGGAAGTTGTAGGCCTTGAAGAACTCGATCGCGACCAGCGAAACGAAGATCATCGCCATCGCCTCCGAGGCCGGCCGACCGGACGAGATCAGCCAGCGGAAGAGCAACAGGTTGGCCATCGCCGACCACAACCCCCCGGCGCTCATCAGGACGAGCACCGGCCGGGTGAAGATTCCGGCGCGAGGATTTCTCGGAGGGCGGCTCATGAGGTCCGCTTCCGGCGGATCCACTGCCAGCGCCAGCGCGGGCAAGCCGTCGGTGGCGAGGTTCACGTAGAGAATCTGGGCGGCCGTCAGGGGCAGCGGCAGGTCGAGAACGACGGCGCCGAGCATCAGGCCGATCTCGCCGATGTTCGAGGAGAGCAGGTACATGAGGTACTTCTTGATGTTGTTGAAGATACGGCGTCCCTCGTCCACGGCCGCGACGATCGACGCAAAATTGTCATCGAGCAGCGTCATCGCGGCGGCTTCCCGGCTGACGTCCGTTCCGGTGATCCCCATGGCGATGCCGATGTCGGCCTTCTTCAAGGCCGGGGCGTCGTTGACGCCGTCGCCGGTCATCGCGACGACATGACCTTTTCGTTGGAGGGCCGTTACGATGCGAAGCTTGTGCGCGGGCGAGACCCGAGCGTAAACGGAAACCGTCTCCACGCTGCTTTCGAATTCCGCCTCGCCGAGGGCGTCCAGCTCGGCTCCGGTGAGCACCCTGCCGTCCTTCAGCAGATTGATCTCGCGCGCCACGGCCTCCGCGGTCACGGGGTGATCGCCGGTGATCATGACCGGTTTGACGCCCGCCCGCTCGCATCTCTCGATCGCCTGGGCGACCTCGGGGCGCGGCGGATCGATCATTCCCACCAGGCCGAGAAAAACCATATCCCGCTCGGCATCCTGCGGGGTTGCGGCCGGCTTGAAGGCTACCCCCAGCACACGCAGTGCATCTCCGGCCATCGCGCGCGCGGCCCGCAGGATGCCGTCCCGGACCGCCGGGTCCAGCGGCGCGTGACCGGATGCGGTCGCCACACACGTGCACGAGCCGAGGATCACCTCGGGCGCGCCCTTCGCACAGGCGAAGATGCCCTCGGGCGCTGCGTGCAGCGTGGTCATCCGCTTGGACTCGGAGGTGAACGGGATTTCATGGATCCGGGGATACCGCGCTTCGAGATCGGCTTTCCACAGGCCGGCCTTGGCGGCCGCCACGACCAGCGCGCCTTCCGTGGGATCGCCTCTGATTTGCCATCCGAGAGGGCCGGAGTCGTTGTCGCTTTGTATCAGGGCCGCGTCGGATGCCAGCGCAGCGGCGCGGAGCAGGGCGTCCAGCGGGGGAGAAATCGGGGCCGGAGCGCCGCCGCACGAGAATGCGCCTTTGGGCTCGTAGCCGGACCCCGAAACCTCGAGCAGCTTGCCGTCGACGAAAATCCGCCGGACCGTCATTTCGTCGCGTGTGAGCGTTCCGGTCTTGTCGGAGCAGATCACCGACACGCTGCCGAGCGTTTCCACCGCCGGCAGGCGCCGGATGAGCGCGTTGCGCCTGACCATCCGCTGGACGCCGATGGCGAGCGATATGGTGACCACCGCCGGGAGCGCTTCGGGGACGACCGCGACGGCGAGGGCAATGCCGAAGATCAGCATCTCGATCAGCGGCTGCCCGCGCAGCACCGCAAGCCCGACGACGATCAGCACCAGCGCGATGGCCGCCTGCGCGAGGGCGCGCCCGACCCGATCGAGGTTCCGCTGCAGAGGGGTTTTCGCGGGTTCTATGGTCTGAAGGAGGCGCGCGATCCGGCCGAACTCGGTCTCCATGGCCGTCGCCACCACCACGGCTTTGCCGCGCCCGTAGGTGACCGCCGTCCCGGCGAAAATCATGTTCGTCTGGTCGCCCGCGGACAGGGCGTCGCTGCGAAGCGCGTCGCTTTGCTTTTCTACGGGAGCGGATTCCCCGGTGAGCGCGGCCTCTTCGACCCTGAGGTTTACCGCCTCGATCAACCGAGCGTCGCCGGGAACCTTGTCGCCCATCCGGACCAGGACGATGTCCCCCGGGACGAGATCTCGCGCCGGAATCTCCAGCACCTGTCCGTCCCGCACCACGGTTGCCTTCGGCGCCGCCATGCGTCGCAGCGTCTCGACCGCCTTCTCCGCCCGAAATTCCTGGAAGAAGCCGAGAAGGACGGCAAGCACGACGATGGCGCCGATCGCGGCGGCTTCCAGGTCGTGGCCGAGCGCGGCCGAAAGCGCGATGGCCGAGATCAGGATCACGACCAGGACGTTCTTGAACTGTCGCGCGAGGATCGTCCAGGGCGAAGGCTTGCGGCTCTCCTGGAGCTCGTTCGGCCCGTAGCGCGCAAGCCGCCGCAGCGCCTCGGCGGCGGTGAGGCCGCGCTCCGCATCCGTGCCCAGCTCCTCGACCACCTCGGCGGCTTCCCGCCGGTACCAAGAGAGACCGGCCTGCTCGCGCCCCGACACCTGAGAAGCGCCCTCCGGAGGAAAACGAAGCATCCGATCGCTCCGGTTATCCAATTGCGGCGCGCTCATGTCGATGCAGGACGCAGCGGTTCAAGGGGCGGCCGCATCGAGCGACCGTCGCCGATCGGGACCGAGCCTGGCGGACGCCGGAGCGCGAGAGAGCCCCTTCTTTCACGGATCGGTTGCGCGGGCCCTGTCTACGGCCAGAGGCGCTGCAGCGGCTTGGGAAGCATGTGCCGCACATCTTCCACCTCGCCGGCGCTGACGTGACGGCGCAGCAGCCTGAAGACGGCGCGAACGATCTCGCGGGCGTTGACCGTGACGTCGTCCTTGAAAGCTTCCTTGACGTGCTCCAGGAAGTCTTCCTCGCGCCGCTCCTTGACCGGCTTTTTCCTGGGGGTCCATCCCTCGTAGTAAAAGCCGCGGACGAGCATCGGGAGCTGAGCGCCCAGTTGCACGGCTTCGTCCACCGGCAGGCGGTCGCGCAGCGCATGCAACACGGTGCGAAGCGCGAGATAAGCCTTTTGCGGCTTGCCTTCCCATCCGAGCGCGAGCATCAGCTCGTTCAACCAGGTTTGCGTTTTTGCCATCGTGGCGTCGAAGACGTCCAACCGCCGCCGGCGCGACCGCTTGGGAACCGCCTGCGTGCGTCCCACGGGTCCGGTTTTCATTTCTTCCCCTCCTTTGCCGGAAATCGCCGACTTCGTCCGGTTCGAATCGCAATTTCGGTGCCTTGCCCCCGCGCACAAAGCCGGTGAAAGAAGACGGGCGAGGCCGGAGCGGAAGCGTCGCCTTTTCAGTTTTGAAAAAAGACGCGGGTCGCCTTTGCACGATTGGCAAGAGGCGCTCTCCGAGGGTTCACCAAGGCGGCAGATTTCCGACGGATTTCCCTGGCTCGCTTCTTGCGCTACCGCCTGAGCCGGAGGTCGGCGAGATTCGATGGCGTGGCAGATCCTCGAGAAACCCCCGTCGAGCTGGAAGGTCGAGCCCAACCTGACGAGCTACGAGCGTGCTCGCGCCGAGTTTTCGTGGGAACGGATGCGGCGGGAGCTGGCGGGGCTCCCCGAAGGACGCGGGCTCAACATCGCCTACGAATGCGTCGATCGGCATGCCCGGAGCGAAAAACGCGAACGGCTGGCGCTGCGCTGCCTCGGCAAGCAGGACGGCGCGCGGGATTTCACCTATGGCGAGCTGAGCCGCTTGAGCAACCGATTTGCGAACGTCCTCAGGCACCTGGGCGTGGGAAAGGGCGAGCGCGTCTTCACGTTGACCGGCCGGATCCCCGAGCTTTACATCGCCGCGCTGGGAACGTTGAAGAACGGCAGCGTTTTTTGCCCCCTCTTTTCGGCGTTCGGGCCCGAGCCGATCCAGCAGCGACTGTCCATCGGCGACGGGCGCGTGCTGGTCACCACCGAGACGCTTTACGTCCGGCGCAGGATAAGCGATCTGCGGGCCGCTTTGCCGGGATTGAAGCACGTGCTGGTGATCGCGGAAGGAGAACGACCTGCGCCCGCCGGCACCGCGCATTTTCAGAAGCTCATGCACGGCGCCGCCGACGATTTCGAAATTCCGGCGACCGCGCCCGAGGACATGGCGCTGATTCACTTCACCTCGGGGACTACCGGCCGGCCGAAGGGAGCCGTTCACGTGCACGAGGCCGTCCTCGCGCATTACGTGACGGGCAAGTACGCGCTCGATTTTCATCCCGACGACGTCTTCTGGTGCACGGCCGACCCGGGCTGGATCACCGGGACCTCCTACGGGATCATCTCGCCCCTCACGCACGGCATCCGCAGCGTCGTCGACGAAGGGGAGTTCGACGCGGAACGGTGGTATCGCATCATCGCGGAGCAAAAAGTGACCGTCTGGTACACGGCGCCGACCGCGGTTCGCATGATGATGAAAGCGGGCGCCGGGGTCGCGCGCAAGTACGATCTGAGCAGCCTGCGATTCATCGCCAGCGTCGGAGAGCCGCTGAATCCCGAAGCGGTGATGTGGGGCTGCGAGGCTTTCGGCCTGCCGATCCACGACAACTGGTGGCAGACGGAGACCGGGGGGATCATGATCGCCAACTTTCCCGCCATGCCGATCCGCCCGGGCTCGATGGGGAAGCCGCTGCCGGGGATCGAAGCGGGGATCGTCCACGCGCACAAGGACGGCACCGTCGAGGAAGTCACCGAGCCCGGCGTCCAGGGCGAGCTGGCGCTCAGGCCGGGCTGGCCCTCGATGTTCCGCGGCTACCTGCACGAGGAGGAACGTTACCGGAAGTGCTTCGCCGGCGGCTGGTACCTGACGGGCGATCTCGCCCGCCGGGACGCCGACGGCTACTACTGGTTCGTGGGGCGCGCCGATGACGTGATCAAGTCGGCCGGGCATCTCATCGGGCCTTTCGAGGTGGAAAGCGCGCTGATGGAACACCCGGCGGTGGCCGAGGCGGGCGTGATCGGAAAGCCCGATCCCGTCATCGGAGAGGTCGTCAAAGCGTTCGTTTCGCTGAAAGCCGGGCACGAGCCGAGCGAGGCGTTGCGCAAGGAGCTGCTGGGCTTCGCGCGCGCCCGACTGGGGCCGGCCGTCGCCCCGAGGGAAATCGATTTTCGAGACAGCGTGCCGAAGACGCGGAGCGGGAAGATCATGCGCCGCCTGCTCAGGGCGAGGGAGCTGGGCCTGCCCGAAGGGGATTTGTCGACTCTGGAGAACGACTGAAGGCGCGCCCGGGGAGCCCCGGGACGACACGGGTCGAAAGATCGGGAACGCGGGTCGCATGAGGCACGAGACCGGGCGAACGCAAAAGAACAAACGGCAGCGGCTGGCCGTCGACCGCGAGCACGCGCTGCATCTGCTGCGCGAGATGCTCCGCATCCGCCGCTTCGAGGAAAAGTGCGCGGAGCTTTACGCGGCCACGAAGATCCGGGGCTTCCTCCACCTTTACATCGGCGAGGAGGCCGTCGCGGTGGGAGCGATGCAGGCGCTCGAGCCCGACGACGCGATCGTCTCCACCTACCGCGAGCACGGTCACGCGCTGGCGCGCGGCGTCCCGGCCGCTTCGCTGATGGCCGAGATGTACGGCAAGGTCGAGGGCTGCAGCCGCGGCCGCGGCGGCTCGATGCACATCTTCGACGCGGCGACGCGTTTTTACGGGGGAAACGCGATCGTCGGCGGCGGCCTTCCCCTGGCCGTGGGTCTGGCTCTCGCCGACAAGCTGGCGGGCCGCTCGCGCGTGACGGCCTGCTTTTTCGGCGAAGGCGCGGTCGCCGAAGGCGAGTTCCACGAGTCGATGAATCTTGCGGCGTTGTGGGATCTGCCGGTCCTCTTCTGCTGCGAGAACAATCTCTACGCGATGGGCACCGCCCTGGCGCGGTCGGAATCGGAGACCGATCTCTGCCTCAAGGCGGCGTCCTTCGAGGTGCCGGCATGGCCGGTCGACGGGATGGACGTGCTCGCCGTGGAAAAGGCGTCCCGTCGCGCGGCCATGGCGGTGCGATGCGGGGGCGGGCCGCACTTTCTCGAGTACCGGACCTACCGCTTCCGCGCCCACTCCATGTACGACCCGGAGCTCTATCGCGACAAACAGGAAGTCGAGGAGTGGAAGAAGCGCGATCCGGTGACCACCTTCCGGGCGCGGATCGAAGCGCAAGGACTCATGACGGCGGAGGACTGGGACCGGATCGAGAAGGAGATCGCCGAGGAGATCGCCCGGGCGATCGAATTCGCGGAGGCCGGCACATGGGAACCCGTCGAGGATCTCACCCGGTTCGTCTATTCCGAGCGCCCGGGCTGAGCCTGGCGGGAGGTTCGCCGTTCAGAGGCCCGGTTCCCCTTGACGAGGCGAGGAGAAATGAGCGCGGAGAAGATCAGGCTGACCTACCGCGAAGCGGTGCGGGCCGCCATTCGCGAGGCGCTGATCCGCGACGAGCGGGTCTTCCTGATGGGCGAGGACGTCGGCCGCTACGGCGGATGCTTCGCCGTCAGCAGGGGCCTGCTCGACGAGTTCGGCCCGGAGCGCATCCGGGACACCCCGCTTTCCGAGTCGGCGTTCGTCGGCGCCGGAATCGGCGCGGCGATGGGCGGGGCGCGGCCGATCGTCGAGATCATGACCGTGAATTTCAGCCTGCTGGCTCTCGACCAGATCGTCAACAACGCGGCGACGATCCTGCACATGTCGGGCGGGCAGTTCAACATTCCGCTGGTGATCCGCATGACGACGGGCGCGGGGCGGCAGCTCGCGGCGCAGCACTCCCACAGCCTGGAGGGCTGGTACGCCCACATTCCCGGCATCAAGGTCCTCACCCCGGCCACCCTCGAAGACGCCCGGGGAATGCTTTGGACCGCGCTCGAGGACCCGGACCCCGTGCTGATCTTCGAGCACGGCTCGCTCTACAACATGGAGGGGGAGATCGCGGCCGACGCCGGGGCGGTGGACATCTCCCGGGCGGCGATCCGGCGCGCGGGGAAAGACGTGACGCTCATCACCTACGGCGGCACGCTGTTCAAGACCCTGGAGGCGGCCGAGGAGCTCGCGCGCGACGGCATCGAAGCGGAAGTGATCGATCTCAGGACGCTGCGCCCCCTCGACGACGAGAGCTTCGTCGCTTCGGCGGCGCGCACGCATCGCGTGGTCATCGTCGACGAGGGGTGGCGCAGCGGCAGCATCTCGGCGGAGATCACGGCGCGGATCGTCGAGAAGGCCTTTTACGATCTCGATGCGCCGGTGGCGCGGGTGTGCAGCGCCGAGGTGCCGATGCCTTACCCGAAGCACCTCGAGGACGCGGCGATCCCGCAGGTGCCGGGGATCGTCGCGGCCGCGCGCCGGGTGGTGAGAGGCCATGAGTGAATTTCGCATGCCGTCGCTCGGCGCCGACATGCGGTTCGGCACGCTCGTCGAATGGCGCGTGAAGCCGGGCGACACGGTCAAGCGCGGCGACATCGTCGCTCTGGTCGAGACCGACAAAGGGGTCATCGAGGTCGAGATCTTCGAAAGCGGCGTCGTCGAGTCCCTGGTCGTTCAGCCGGGCCAGAAGGTTCCCGTGGGAGCGACCCTGGCGATCGTGCGGGGCGAGGGCGCGGAGGCGAAGCAGGCGCCGCCGCAGGCGACAGCCGCTCCCGC
>DATLYW010000045.1 GCA_035574315.1 Candidatus Zixiibacteriota bacterium | reverse complement strand
TCAGCTCCACCGGATTGCCGCTGATCAGCATGTAAACCGCCTGCCCCTCCCCACTCTCCGCCGCCCGCGTAAGCCGCTCAAAATACCGCCCCATCAGCTCCTTCTGCAAAAGATGCATCTGGCCCTGATAGCTGCTTTTGGAAGCTTCTGCTGCCTTTACCATCGATCCCCTCGGTCCGGCGTCCCGGATCCTGCGTCCAGGGTGCTGGAACTTCGCACTGCGCGCGCTGGACGGAACACCCGAAAGCCAGGACGCCGGACGTTTGTCGCTCCCGCGGAAGAGCAAGTTGTGTGCCGCGAGCGACGAGCCGTTTTCCCTCGGGAACGCACTTCCTTGCCGTCTTCGATTCCCAGCAATAAGAAACCCGGAGGGTGGAATTCTCAAATCTCAGATCAGCGGTGCACGTCGCCCACGCAAGACGGCGCAAAGTTCTTGGCTTGCGCCTTGCTAGCTTGAAATGAAAAAGGGGGTGTATCATGCCCAAGCCGGCCTCGTCGCGCCTTGCCCGACGCGAAACGATCGACTCTGCGGAGTGGGGCATCCCCGAGTCCCCGGAGTTCTCCGCCATCGAGCGGCTCATGACGGAGTTTCAGGCGCACGAGCTGCACGAAGAAAAGTTCATTCAGATATACCGCGAAGCGGCGAGGAGCTCCGCCAACCCGCTGATCAAATTCCTGCTGCGCCTCATTCTCGCAGACGAGGAGCGGCATCAGGCGGTCAACCGCATGATCATATCCATGCTGAAAAGCGACTCGGCGCTGAGAAACCGTCTGGCGGCCCAACCGCCCGAAGTCGCGGAGGGCTTCTACGAGCTGGGCGGCGAAGGCGAAAAGCTCCTGAAAACCACGGAGGACTTCATCCGGCTCGAGCAGGAAGCAATCCGGCAATGCCAGCACCTGCTGAGCACGAGCCGGCGCTACCATCATGGGCTGTTCAGCATGCTGTGCAACGCGATGATCCGCGACTCGCGCAAACACGTCGAGATTCTGCGCTTCCTGCACGCCAGACTCCGAAAGGCGTTCGTCTCGAAACCTCGTTGACTTGCCGAGACGTTCGCTGGTAGGAGATCAATCGGAGACCGGAAACCGGAAATCATGAGCCGGGCCGTAATCGTCAGCGCGGTGCGAACGCCGATCGGGAGCTTCAACGGATCGCTCGCCCCGCTCTCGGCGCCGCGTCTGGGGAGCGTCGCCATCGCGGGGGCGGTGAAGAGCGCCGGCCTGACGGCGCGCGAGGTCGATCAGGTGATCATGGGCACCGTGCTCGCCGCCGGTCAGGGGCAGGCCCCCGCCCGTCAGGCGGGCCTCGGCGCGGGGCTTCCTCCATCGGTGGGCTGCGTCACCGTGAACAAGGTTTGCGGCTCGGGGCTGCAGGCCGTGATTTTTGCGGCGCAGGCGATCCAGTGCGGTGACGCCGAGACGGTGGCGGCGGGTGGCATGGAAAGCATGAGCAATGCCCCCTATCTCCTGGAAAAGGCCCGCAGCGGCTACCGCATGGGCCACGGTGCCCTGATCGACAGCATGATCAAGGACGGGCTGTGGGACGTTTACAACGACTTCCACATGGGCGAGGCCGCCGAGCGCTGCGCTGAGGAGTTCAACATTTCGCGAGCGGAGCAAGACGAGTTCGCGATCGCGAGCTACACGCGCGCGCAATCGGCTCAGGAACAAGGCGGCTTTGCGCGGGAGATCGTCCCGGTCCGGGTGGCCGAGAAGGGCGGGAACGAGCGGGTTGTCGGCCTCGACGAGGAGCTTCAGAAATTCGATCCGAAAAAGCTGATCGCGCTGAAGCCCGCGTTCCGGGAGAACGGGACCGTGACGGCGGGAAACGCCTCGTCGGTAAGCGACGGAGCGGCGGCGCTGATCGTCATGGCGGAGCACAAGGCAGCGGGACTGGGGCTGGATCCGCTCGCCCGGATCGTGGCGTGGAGCGGTTTTTCCCGGCAGCCCGAGTGGTTCACGATCGCGCCCGCGGACGCGATCATGAAGCTTCTCGAGCGATGCGGGTTGACCGCGGACGACATCGATCTCTTCGAGATCAACGAAGCGTTCTCGGCCGCCTCGATCGCGGTCAACCGCAAGCTCGGTCTCGATCCGGCAAAGGTCAACGTCAAAGGAGGGGCGGTGGCGCTGGGGCATCCCATCGGCGCGAGCGGGGCGAGGATCCTCACCACCCTTGTCCATTCGCTCGTGCAGTACAAGAAGCGCCGCGGAATCGCCGCGCTTTGCATCGGCGGCGGAGAAGCGCTGGCTTTGCTGGTCGAAAGAGGTTAGACGCCTTCTCTCCCGGTTACCGAACCGCGCCCTCCTGGCGGCGCGGCCTGAACGGAGCGCAGCGGCTGGCGGTTGGCAATCTCACCTGGCCGCCGGCCAAAAAAAGCTCGGCCCGAGCCACCATGATGCGGCGCCGACACAGGTACGAATCCACGGTCAATACTCGATGATTCCGCCGCCCAACACCTGCTCGCCATCGTAAAAGACGGCGGACTGCCCCGGGGCCACTCCCCGTTGGGGCTCGTCGAAAACGACGCGCACTCCCCACGGACCCGCCTCGACGACCGCGGCCACTTTCGGTTGACGGTAGCGAATTCGCACCTCGTACCTCCCTTCCCTGGATCCCGAGATCCAGTTGAGCTGGCTCACCACGATCTCCTTCCTGTAGAGGACGGGATCTCCGGGGCCGACGCCAACCACCAGAGTATCGGTTTCCGGCTGCTTGGCGGCCACGTAGTAGGGCGCTCCGCCGCCGATCCCGAGGCCGTGCCGCTGGCCGATGGTATAAAACGCCAGACCATCGTGCTCGCCGATCCGCGTGCCGTCGGCGGTGACGATCGGTCCGGGCCTCCGGGGCAGGAGCTCGCGAAGAAAGTCGCCGAAGCTCACCTTGCCGACGAAGCAGAGTCCCTGCGAATCCTTCTTCTCCGCCGTCGGAAGGCGCCACTGTCGCGCCATCCGCCGCACCTCCGACTTGGTGCAGCGCGACAGGGGAAACAGCGAGCGCTCGAGCTGCGGTTTGGCGAGCGACCAGAGGAAATAGGACTGGTCCTTCTGCTTGTCCGCTCCCTCGAACAGGCCGATCCCGCCGCCGCGCTCCAGCCGCGCGTAGTGGCCGGTCGCGATGTAATCCGCGCCGAGCCTCAGCGCGCGCTCGAGAAACGCTCCGAACTTGATTTCGCGGTTGCACATCACATCGGGGTTGGGCGTCCGGCCCGCGGCGTACTCTCGAACCATGGAGTCGAAGACTCGCGCCCTGTATTCCCTTCTGAGGTCGAACGTCAAGAAAGGAATGCCGAGGTGAAACGCAACGCGCCGGGCATCGCGCCGCTCCTCGCCCTGCTCGCACCCGTCCCAGCACGTGATATGGCCGCCGACGACGTCGAAGCCGTCGTCCTTGAGAACGGCCGCAGCAACCGACGAGTCCACTCCGCCCGACAATGCAACGAAGACCGTCGCCATAACGTGTCGCCGCCCGGGGGCGGCGGTTGCGGAAATTCAAAAGTGCAAACGGTTCAAAAGTTCGATCGAAAACACCAGGAACCGGAAAACAGGCCGCCAGAAACTGCCGAGGAGTTCATTCGCAGGTAGTCGCGGATCGAACGTGGGCCGGGACCGGAGAACAACGGTTTCCGGCCGGTTCCCGGGTTCCGGGTTTCCGCTTTCCACGCTGAACCCTGGAACTTCCTGAACATTTGAACGGCGCGAAGCAACGGGATTCGGCGTCTGCGCCAGGAGCGACCGGGATACGATGTCCACATACCGCACTGAATTAAACGGGCTTCGCGGTCGCGCGAAGCGCGGCCGTCGACCGCCGATCGATCTCCAGAGTTTCGGGGTCGATCGCCACTCTGTAGACTTCCCGCGCCTTCTCGATCGACACGAATCCGTTCACCACGTCGGCGCGAACCTTTTCCGCATCACGCCGCGCCGGATCGCCCACCCCGGCGCCGCCGCCGCTGATCTTGACGATGACGTCTCCCGGCTCGAGCTGATAGAGGCGGTGGCCCCGGATCGGCCGGCGCTCTTGGCCGCGGATCAGCCAGGAGCGGGAGTTGGGCGTCGGCTCGCCTCCGAGCGCACCGGGAGCCCTGACGATCTCGCCGTCGGAGCTGCCGGTGGCGATTCCCGCCTCGCCCCCGACGTTTTCCACTTCCCAGTGGATCCCCGAGGCGCCGCGCCATTCGCCTGCGCCGGCCGTATCCTCGGCGAACTCCCAGCGCCGGACACGCCAGGGAAATCGCAGCTCGATCTCCTCGACGTTTCCCCGGTTGACCTCTCCCAGAGCCCCGATCGACGTGGCGCCTTCGTATCCGTCGTGTCCCCGGACGGCCCCCGCGCCTCCGTCGGTGTCGAAGGTCGTCACCACGTATTTTTCGCCCGTGCGCGGATCGTTGCCGAAGATGTAATGGCCGTAGCGCTTGCCCCAGCAGGCGATCGCCCGCTCCGGCACGGCTTTCGACATCGCGCTCGCCACCGCTTCGATGATCTGGTGGCCCATGCTCACCGGGGAAGCACCGACCGTTGCGGGGTAGCGTGCGTTCAAAACGGAGCCGGGCGGAGCGTAGACGGTGATCGGCCGAAGGCTTCCTTCGTTGTGATATTCGGCGAGCGCAGGGTCGAGGAACATGAAAAGCGCCGACAGCGTGTTGCTGTAGGTCGAGGCGAAGACGCAATTGACGAAGCCCTTGCGCTGGGGGTCGCTTTTCGAAAAGTCGACCCTGAGCGTGTCGCCCCGGATCGTGATCTCGCAGCGGGCCCAGACCGGCACGTCGAGCTCCGTGCCGTCGTCGTCGGTCGCCGCCTCGCCGTCGTAGGTCCCGTCGGGAATCTTCTCGATGGCCGCACGCACCGCCTTCTCCGTTCGCGCCATCATCTCCTCGACAGCCGCGAGCACGGTGTCCTTGCCGTACTTGTCGAGCAGGGCGACGACCCGTTGCTCGCACAGGCGGGTCGCGGCGATCTGCGCATAGTTGTCGATGCGCGTCCCCTCGGGCCAGCGCACGTTTTCGAGAATCAGCTCCATGACGTCTTCTCGTTCGCGATCGCCTTCCATCACTTTGATGCCCGGGATGCGGAGACCTTCGGCGTGGATGTCGTAGGCGTTCGGGAAATAGCCGCCCGGATAGGCGCCGCCGGTGTCCATCTGGTGAGCCCGGCAGAACGTGAAGAAAAGCAGCTCGCCGCGATAGAAGATCGGCCGGTAGAAGCCCCAATCGGGAAGATGGCAGCAATGGCCGTCGTACGGATCGTTGACCAGGATCACGTCTCCGGGACCGAGTTTCCCTCTGAACTTTTCGAGCACGTACTGGACGGAGAGCTTGCCCCCGAGGTACTGAACCGACAGGCCGATCGGGACCGCCACGGTGCGCCCCGCGCCGTCCCAGATGCCCACGGAGACGTCGTGGAGCTGGGCGATCAGGTAGTTCTGCGAGGTGCGGTCGATGACGTAGCGCATCTCCTTGCAGATGCTCTGAAAGGAGTGCCACACGGTGGAGAGGGTTATCGGATCGATCGGTCCGGCCATCGGCTTCCCTTTCTCCCGGGCTTCCCCGGATCAGCTCGAAACGCGGGAAAGAACGTAGTTCTTCGTCCTGTCCACGGCGCAGGCGTACTGCGGGGGCACGACGACGGTGGTCGCGGGCTCCTCGATGATCGCCGGGCCGCCGATGCGGTGGCCGGCGGCCAGGCGGCTGCCGTCGTACACCGGGGTCTCCTCGTAACCGCGGGTAACCTCCCAGAGGACGCGGCGGCTGCGCTTGAGCGCGCGCTCCGCCCCGCCGGTTGCGGGGGCGACCTCCGCCAGCTCGACGGCTTCCTGGCGAACCGTAGCTTTCAAGAGCACGTTCAGGAATTCCACCTCGCGCGCGGGCATGGCGAAGGTGAACAGCTCCTTGTGCCGCCGGTGGAAAGCGGCAACGATCCGGCGCAGCTCCGCCGGACCGATTGCGCCGCCGGGAACTTCCGCGATCTCCAGTTGCTGGAACTGCCCGAGATAACGCATCTCGAGGGATCGTTGGAGCGTGGTCTGCTCGGGCGTGACCCCGATATCGTGCATGAACCGGAGAGCTTCCGACTCCATCTCCCGGAGCAACCGGTTGAGCCGCTCGAGATCGAGAAGGCTTTGGCGGGCGACCAGAGAGCGGGCGAAGCTCTTCCCGACCTCCATGTTGAGCATGCCGAAGGCGCTGTAGGTCGCGGCGTAGCAGGGGACGATGATCGTGGAAATCCCGAGCAGATGCGCGACCGAAGCCCCGTGTACGGGTCCCGCTCCGCCGCCCACCACCAGAGCGAAGTCGCGGGGGTCGTATCCTCGCTTGGTCGAGATCTCGTTCATCTTGTCGGCCATTTGCGAGTTGACGGTCGCAAAGATCGCCATCGCAGCGGCCGGGACGTCGATCCCCAGAGGCTCCGCCACGGCACGGACCGCTTGCCCGGCCAGATCGGGATTCAGCGGAATCTCCCCGCCGAGAAAATAGTCCGCCGGGACATAGCCCAGAAGCAGGTCCGCGTCGGTGACCGTCGGGAGCTTCCCGCCCTTTCCGTAGCACGCCGGCCCCGGGTCGGCTCCGGCGCTTTGCGGACCGACGCGCAAGAGCCCCAGAGGGTCGATCCACGCGATGCTGCCGCCGCCGGCGCCGATGCTCGGAACGTCGACCATCCTCAGCGCGACGTGCTCGTCGCCCACCCAGTTGTGGTCGGTCACGGGGATCTCGCCCCCCCGGATCAAGCAGACGTCGTAGCTCGTCCCTCCCATGTCCACGGAAAAAAGATCGTCGCGGTTGACAGCCTGTCCCAGCCGGATTGCGCCCGAGGGAGCCGCCGCCGGGCCGGAGTTGACCAGCGAGACGGCGCGCCGCACCGATTCTTCCACGGACTGGACCAGCCCGCCTCCCTGAACCACGTAGAGCGTGCCGTTGAACCCGATTTCCCGGAGCCGGCGCCGCAGCGCGTCGAGGTACCGGGTGGTGATCGGCCCCACCGCGGCGCTCACGACGGTGGTGCTGAAGCGCTCGTATTCGCGGTAGACCGGGAGAACCTCGTGCGAGGCCGTGACGTACGCGCCCGGCATCGCCCGGCGGCAGATCTCGGCGGCTCGCCGCTCGTTCAGCGGATTGGCGTAGCTGTGCAGGAAGCAAACCGCGACCGCCTCCACGCCCTCCCGCCTGAATTTGTCGACCGCCGCCCGGACGTCTTCCTCCCTGAGCGGGGTGAGGACTTCGCCCGTGCAGAGCGTTCTCTCCTCGACGGGAAGCCGCAGCGAGCGGGGTACGAGCGGCCGGTAGGGCGGCACGAAGAGATTGAAGCGCGAGGTGTGGACGTTTTTATAACCACGGCGCATCTCGATGGTGTCGCGAAAGCCCCTGGTCACGAGCAGGCCTACTTTGGCGGTCTTGCCGGTCAGCAGGGCGTTGGTGGACAGGGTCGTGCCGTGCGCGATCAGCAGGCGCACGTCGGACATGAAGCGGGAGAGCTCCACGCCGAACGAGCGGGCCGCCTTTTCGAGGACGCCGGCAAGACCGATCGTCGGATCGGCGGGGGTGGTCGGCGACTTGAAATCGTGAAGCCGCCCCCGGTCATCGAGCACCAGGCAATCCGTGAACGTTCCCCCGACGTCGATGCAGCACTTCATGGGAGCGGGAAGCGCGGCTGGCGGCCGTCCGGCCGTTCAGAAACCATAGTTTTTCCACTCCCGCAGCACGCGATCGAGGTGCTCCCTCGGAGGCGCGGCAACCGCCGGGAACGGATGCTTGCGCGTGGCGTCGATGCCGAGCTTGGAGGAAAGCCGCCGCGACGGATCCTGTTGCAGCACGTCCTCGGGCGCTTGGGACGGGTCGAGCTGGACCGCAGCGGTGCCGGACATGACGAAAGTGTCCCTGTCCGGTTGGACGCGAAACGCGAGCGCCCAATTGACGCTGTCCGGGTCGCGAACGTCGATGTCGTCGTCGACCACGACCGTGATCTTGCCGAACTGAGGAGCGAACGCCCACGCGCCGCACATGGCGATGCGCGGGTGGGCGGGATGGCTCTTTTTCATCGATATGACGAGATAGGCCGCCGATCCGCCCGCCTCGAACAGATGAACGTCGACCACCGGCAGGCCGAGATCCGCAGCCAGATGCTTTTTCAGGGCCGACTCCCTGCCGATGGAGCGGATGCAGCTCGACTCGCTGGGCGGCATCTGGCTCGTGAGGGCCTGGAAAACGGGGCCGGTTCTGTGGGCGAGACACTCGACGTCCACCACGTAGGACATCGATCTCGGCCCCATGTAGCCGGTGTATTCCCCGAAAGGACCTTCGTCTTCGAGCTGGTTCGCCGCGATCGCTCCCTCGATCACGAACTCGGCAGTCGCCGGAACCTCGAGGTCGGACGTCACGCAGCGGACCACCTCGACCGGTGCTCCTCTCAAGGCTCCGGCAACCGCGAGCTCGTCCAGATCCTTCGGGAGCCGCGTTACCGAAACCAGACCGATGACCGGGTCCGCTCCGACGACGATGGCGACGGGAGTGGCGCGGCCGAGCCGGTTGTTCTTTTCGACGTGCTCTCTACCGCCTTGGAGATAGTTGATGAAGAGGCCCAGCTTGCGAGGCCCCTTGAGCTGGACCCGGTACGTTCCGACGTTTCTGATTCCCGATTCGGGGTCACGCGTGATGACACAGCCCGACGTGATGTAGGGTCCGGGGTCTTCTCCGACGGTCCAGGTGGGTATGGGAAGGCGCCGGAGATCGACCTCGTCGTCGCGCAGGACGTTTTCGTGAACCGGGCCGGCCGAGAGCCGCTTCGGAGGCACGGGGCAGCGCTCGGCTTCGGCCCACTTCTCGTAGACTTTCCCGATCTCGCATTCGAGCGCCAGGCAGTAGATCGCCCGCGAAGCTCCGAGCGCGCCGACGACCACGGGGATGTCGAAGCCGGCCACTCGCTCGAAGAGAAGCGCCGGACGGCGAGGCTCGGGGATCGCCTCAAAAACCGCTTTCGTCACGGCGGCGATCTCCCAATCCTTGTCGACCGGCTTGCCGATCCGGTGAAGCTTCCCGCAGCGGTCGAGCTTGTTCAGGAAATCGCGGAGATCGGCGTACGGCATGAAAACGTCTGCGCTGCCAAACCGGGCTGGCGTGAGCCGCTTTGGAGCGGCTCAAGGTTCGAATGAAGGGCTCAAAGTAAAAACCGGGAACCGGAAAACCCGGCAACTCTTATATAGCCGGCGACTCCCTCAGCGCGCGCGAGGCTCGAGCGGCATCAGCGAGGCCAGGTCGAATCCATGACTTCCCCAGGTCCTGCTGCAGCTCGCCACGCAACCCCTTTCGCAATTCTTTCTTCCGGGCCAGAGTCGGCAGCTCTGCACCCGGAGATTCACCGCGCCTTCCGACGACGGCTCGCCGTCCTGTTCGAGACCCACAACGGTTATCCCTCCCGTTTCCGGGCACCGTGTGAGCCTCCTGGTGCGATAGCCGTTGAGCCTGGCGTAAGCCACGATGCTCAGCACCATCCAGAGGACGGAAATCGCGGCGGTCCCGACGATCGTCAGTATCTCCATCATCGCTCCGTGTCTCCCGAGATCTTTTCCTGCCCGTCGATAGCACGAGCAATTCGGGTGCCACCGCGCGCCGCTCGAGCGATCACGCATTCGCCTCGGGCGGGCCACCCGATTCGACCCCCGTTCTTACCAATTGGAATTGCGGCCCCTTTTTTTCCGAGATTTGGCAACGGCGCAGGCGATGCTTTTCGAAAGGGCTCGCTGCAAAAACAAACCGCAGGGCGGACGCTCCGGGGAGAGGCGAGAACGTGGTCGACGGCGGGTGCGCTCCCGCCAGCCGGTCGGGTTGGCACAATTGCTGCTCTATGGATCCTCTTCAGTCGGGTAGAATTCCGCGCCGGCCGCAGGGAAAGGATGCCCAATGGTGTCGCGCCGGCTCCGATTTGCCGTGCCTTCCAACGACGCCGGCGCGACGTGACGGCAGAAACGGGAGCCGCGCAACTGAGCGGCTGTCACGGGTTGAAGGCGCCGCGACCCGTCCGTAGCGGTGGGCAAAATCGAGTCCGGCAACTGGTTTCCCGATTCGCGTCCGGTGGCGTCGCCGAAAACCATCGCCGGGCCGCCGAGGCGAGCGAAGAGCGCTCGGATTCGATTGGGCCCGGGCACACGACCATCTCGCCCGGACTGCAGAGATTCGAGTTCATCTATCCGACCATCGTGGCTCCCGGAGATGACGCGGTGCTTCGCCGGGGGAGTGACGAGCAAGCTGTCGTGACCGGCAGGAGGAGTGTCCCGTGAGATACAGGGCCAGCGCTGTTTGTCGTCGTGCGATGAAAGTCCCGGCATTGGCATTGCTCGCGCTGGGGCTCGCGTCGATTGCCCCCGGGGCGTCGGATCGAGCTCCAGGGGCCGGCTCGATCCAAACCTTGCCTGGAATGCCTTCCGTAGTCGACCCGCAGAATATCTACAGCGAGATCCGGGCAGATCGTCTGAGCCCGGTTGCGGCCGGAGCGCTGGTGCGCGTCTATGTGCCCAACCGCCAGTCCGGCGAGGTGGCGGTGATCGATCCGGCGAGCTTCAAAGTGGTGGATCGCTTCCGCGCCGGCCTCCATCCGCAGCACGTCATTCCGTCGTGGGATCTGAAGACCCTCTGGGTGAACAACAATGCCGAAGGACGCAAGGATGGGAGCGTGACCCCGATCGACCCGAAAACGGGCAAGCCCGGCAAATCGATTCCCGTCGACGACCCTTACAACATGTATTTCACGCCGGACGGTCAGTTCGCGATCGTTGTCGCAGAGGCGCTTAAAAGGCTCGACTTCCGCGACCCGCGGACGATGGCGTTCCAGTTCAGTATCCGCGTGCCCAACTGCCGGGGCATCAATCATGCGGATTTTTCCGTCGACGGCCGCTATGCGATTTTCACCTGCGAGTTCGCCGGGACGCTCGCCAGGATCGACCTCGTCGGTCGAAAGGTCACCGGTTATCTGAAGCTTTCCAGGGGAGGGATGCCTCAGGACATCCGCCTGTCTCCTGACGGCCGGCTTTTTTACGTCGCCGACATGAAGGCCGACGGCTTGTTCGTGGTCGACGGGGATCGGCTTGTCGAAGTGGGATTCGTGGAAACGGGCGTGGGCGCGCATGGTTTGGCGGTGAGCCGCGACGGGACGAAGCTGTTCGTGGCCAACCGCGGCTCGCACCACGTCTTCGGGCCGCATGGGGGCAAGGGGAGCGTGTCGGTCGTCGATTTCGCCGCGAGAAGAGTCGTCAACACGTGGCCCATTCCCGGCGGCGGCAGCCCCGACATGGGGAACGTGAGCATCGACGGGAAAACGTTGTGGCTGTCGAGCCGCTTTGACGACGCCGTTTACGCCGTCGATACCGCCACGGGGGCGGTTCGAACGATCCCGGTGAAAAAGGAACCGCACGGCCTTTGCGTCTGGCCGCAGCCCGGCCGCTACTCCCTCGGCCATACCGGCAATATGCGGTAAAGGATTTATGACTCCGGGACAAGGCGTGGAATCGGCTGGCGCGGGCGAGGACATCTGGATCCCGAGCGTTTGCCGCGTCTGCTCGAATTGCTGCGGCATTCGGGTTCGCCGCAAGGACGGCGTGGTGGTGAAAATCGAGGGGCTTCGGGACAGCCCCCACAACGCCGGGCGAATCTGCGCGAAAGGCCTCGCCGCCATCATGAGCATCTATGATCCCGACCGTCCTCGGCGGCCGCTGATCAGGACCAATCCGCGAAAAGGCATCGGGATCGATCCAGAGTGGCGCGAGCTGAGCTGGGATGAGGCGATGGAGACGGTGGCCGCGAAACTGGCCCGGGTGATGGCCGAGGACCCGCGCAAGCTGGTGATCCTGCGCGGCGTCGGCGAACCGGACTGGGTGGGAAGCTGCGTCGGCGCTTTCGCCAGGACTTTCGGGACGCCCAACTTCGCCGGCGGGCCGGTTTTCGCCACGCACGTGGACGCCTGCTATCTGATCAACGGCACCATGCACGTCGAGATCGACGTGCCCCGTTGCCGTTACCTCCTCCTCTTCGGCGCGCAGCGCGGCGGCGCGGTCAACCACGATGCGATGCGCGCCGCGCGCGAGATCGCCGAAGCGCGCCGCCGTGGGATGCGGCTGGTCGTGATCGATCCGATCTGCAGCCCGGTGGCTTCTCAGGCCGACGAGTGGGTACCGATCCGCCCGGGCACGGACGGAGCGCTTGCCCTCGCCATGATGCATGTCCTGCTCAACGAGATGGGCGTCTTCGACCGGGACTTCCTGCGGAACCAGACCAACGCGCCTTACCTGATCGGCGCTGACGGGCATTACATCCGCGAGGAGGGATCGGCCAGGCCGCTGGTCTGGGACGAGCTCGCCGGGCACGCCTGCGCCTTCGACGCCGTCCGGGCGCCGGCGCTCGAGGGCGAATTTACGGTGGCGGGCAAAGCCTGCAAGCCCGCGCTCGCCGCGCTCCGGGAGCACTTGCAGAAAAACTACGCGCCCGAAGTGGTTGCGGAGATCACCACGGTTTCGCCGGAAACGATCCGCCGCCTCGCCCGGACCTTCGGCGAATCGGCGATGATCGGGGGCACGGTTACGATCGAAGGGCAGACGCTTCCCTATCGGCCGGTGTGTGCTTTTTGCGACAGCCGCGGTCTTTCCTCGCATCAGTTCGGCATGTGGGCCTGCATGAACGTTCACATGCTCAACGTTCTCGTCGGTGCCCTGGACGTTCCGGGAGGTTGTCTCAGCACGAATCTTCTGGGGCCCGGCGAAAAGCCGCGCGTCGAGGAAAGCGATGAAGGACTGGTCGTCGGCCCGGGCGAGGTCCGCTCCTACCCCGCCGGCCGGCCGCGCGCCCCCGAGACGATCAACCTGCGCGAGCTCTTTCCCACCGGGCGGGCGATGGGAACCGTGATGATGGGTCTCAGCCTGGTTCAGCGCCCCGATCTGCTGCCCTACAAGCCGGAGATTCTCATCCTGAACAACTTCAACGTGATGATGTCGGGGGCCGGGCCGAAGACCCTGGCCGAGGCGATCGGACGGTTCCGCTGGGTTGTTTTTCTCGGCGACAAGCTGACCGAGACCGCAGAGCTGGCCGACGTCGTCCTGCCGCTTCGGCAGCACGCGGAGCGGCTCGATTTTTCCGTGAACTCGATGCGCGGCTGGGTCAACGGCGATCACTGGTATTACACCCTGCGCCAGCCCGTGCTCGCGGAGAAAACGGAAGCCAGGCATCCAGTGGAAGTCTACATGGAGCTGGCGAGGCGGCTGAACAGGCTCGAGCCTTTCATCGAGCGCTTCAATTCCGGCCTGGGGCTGAAAGAGCCGTACCGGCTGGAGGCGACGCCGGTCCCTTCCGTCGAGGAGATCCTCGAGCGTCACATCCGCTCGACGCTGGGCCCGGAGTACGGGCTGGAGACGCTGCGCGAAAAAGGTTTCGTCGCTTTTCCCCGGACGCTCGCCGAGCGGTTTCCGCGCGCGCTCAAGAGGCTCCCGCGCGTCCCGATTTATTTCGAGTTTCTGCTCGAGACCGGTGCTCAGCTCGAGCAGGCGGCGGCGGAGTTCGGCCTGAAAATCGACTGCAGGTCTTTCCGCGCATTGCCTTCGTGGCATCCCTGCGCGGCGCAAGAGCATGCTCCATCCGGATACGATCTCATCGCCGTCAACTACAAGCTCCCGTTCCACAGCTACAACATGACCCAGGACAATCCATGGCTGGCGGAGCTGGCCGAGCACCACCCGTACGCCTACAACCTGTTGATCAGCGCGGAGGCGGCGCGCGCGCGGGGCATCGCCGACGGCGATCTCGTGGAGCTGGAAACGCCGGCGGGCGCGCGTGCCCGGGCCATCGCCAGAGTCTCCCAGTGCATTCATCCCGAGGTCGTCGGCATCGCCTCCTGCTTCGGGCAGTGGGCGAAGGCGCGCCGCGCCGCCCGCGGCCGGGGCATCCACTTCAACTCGCTCGTCCCGTACGGGCTCAGCCAGATCGATCCGATGGCCGGATTGATGGACGCTTGCGTGAAGGTGAAGGTGATCAGGTTGTCCGCGGACAAGCCGTCGGGCGCCGGCCGCTCAGAGCGGATCCTTCGGGAAACTTCCTTCCCGCAAGCCGGCGCTCCGGGAAGGTCTCCGGGGTTCGCGTAATTTCCGGCCGAGGGCGCCGGAAAAGCGCGGGAAGGGTAGAAGATCCCATGAGCGGAAAAAAATGGCTGCTTTCCGCCGGACATCATCATCTCTTTCACATCGTCGCGCCGATCGTGGCGCGGGCGCGGGGGTACTTCGAGCAGGAGGGCGCGGGGGAGTGCGAGTTCTTCTGTAGCGGCAGCGACGCCAGGACCATCGAGGGAATGATCCGGGGGGAGTACGAGATCGGGCTCGATCCCGAGCCCTACCTCGTGTGCGCCGCCCAAAGCCAGGGAGCCGATCTCAAGATCGTCGGGGGCTGGCTCAACAGCCCGGCCTACGCTTTCATCGCCGCCCGCGCCAGGGGCATCCGTTCTCTGAACGATCTCGCGGGCAAGAAAATCTCCGTCCGGGAGCCCGACGGGATCGATACCCGGTTCGTCCGGGCGCTCTTCCGCCGCGAAGGGCTCGACGCCGACTCCATGGTCCAGTGGGTCGTCAAGGGCTCTCGCTCGCGGGGCTTTCAACAGCCGGTGCTGGATTCCGGCGAGGCGGACGCGGCGATGATCATCCTGCAGGATGCGTGGGGCATGGTCGAAGACGGTTACCCGATGCTCGCGGACCTGTCGAAGGTCTACCCTCAGGGCTACGCGGTGAGGATCACCGCCGCCCGGGGAGACGTCGTTCGCAACGAGCCCGGCCGCCTCACGGGGTTGCTGCGCGCCTTGATCCGCGCCTACCGCTTCATGAACCAGAATTACCGCGAGACCATGCGGATCGTCGCCGCTTCGGGCCACGGGCTCGACAGGGACATGGATCCCTCCCTGTGGGACACCAAATACCACATGTTCGAGCGCATCCCGCAGGACGGGAGCGTCAACGAAACCGGGCTGCGGCTCGTGATCGAGGAAGAAAAAACCACCGGCAAGCTGCCCCCGGATTTCAGCATGGAGGCCGTTCTCATGGACCGTTTCGTCAAAGAGGCGGCGGCATCGGTCCGGGAGCGCTTCGGGGAAGGCTGCGAATAACGCCCCGCGGGCGTGCGGCGCGCAGAGGACATGATCGGCAGGACGCTCAGGATCGCGGCGGGCCACTACCACTTGTTTCACCGCGTCGCCCCGGCGGTGGCGCGCGCCAAGGGTTACTTCGAAGAAAACGGGCTGGACGTCGAGATCTCGGCGACCGGCAACGATCACAGGAGCCTGGAGGCGCTCGCCCGCGGCGAGATCGATATCGTGGTCGATCTCAAGACCCCGGTGGCGCTCCAGGCGAGGGACCGCGGGGAGGACCTTTTTCTCATCGGGGGTTTTCTCAATACCTATCCCGGGATTTTCGTCGGAGCGAAAGGGATTCGCTGCGTCGCCGATCTCAGGGGTCGCAGAGTCGGTCTGAGGGAGCCCAACGGCGTGACGCTGACGATGAGCTCGATGATTCTGAAAAAGGCGGGTCTGGAGCCCGACGGCGACGTGATCTTCGTCGCCCACACCGGGGCTTCGTCGTTCAGATCCATCGTTCCCAGGCTCGAGCGAGGCGAGATCCAGGCGCGGATCGCCCACAAGGCCTATCTCGACGAGTTCGTGCGCGCCGGCTATCCGGTCCTGGCGGACCTCGAAGAGTATCTGCCCGACGGCTATCAGCTGCGAGCGATCGCGGCGAAGGGTGCGTTCCTGGACGCCAATCCGGACATCGCGGTCGGTTTTCTGGCAGGGCTGATCCGGGGCTACCGGTTCATGAAGAATCCCGCCAACCACGCCGAAATGATGGCGATCGTGGAGCGTTCCGGCCTCGAGTTCGAAGCCGACATGGATCGGGAAATGTGGGAAGAGGAGTATCCGTTGATTCCCGGCGTGCCCGCGGACGGATCGATCAACGTCGCCGGGCTGCAGATCATCCTGGACGAAGAAAAGCTCGCAAGAAGGGTCTCGGAGGCGATGACCGCCGAGCGAATCCTGCGGCTCGAATACGTCGAGCGGGCCGTCGCTTGCCTACGACGCGGCGCGCAGGTAGAGTCGGAGCGGCGATGAAGAGCGGGCGTTTCGAGAAATATCGCGCAGCGCTGGCTGAGGCGGCATCCATCTTCCGCCCGCGAAAGTTGCTGGCCGCCGCCGTCGCCGTTTCCGCGTGTCTGTCCGCAGGGGCGGCGGCCCGGCCGGCGCGCGGCGCGGAGGCGGAAAAACTCAACGTCTGCTACTCGTCGATCGCGGCGACGTCGATTTCCACGTGGGTGCCGCAGGAGGCCGGGATCTACCGGAAGTACGGTCTCGATGTCAGCGTCGTCTACGTGGCCGGCGCTCAGGCTATCGCGACGCTGATTTCGGGAGACGCGCACGTCGTCCAGGGCTCCGGGGCGGCGGCGGTGCTGTCGCGATTGTCCGGGTCGGACGTGACGATGATCGCCACCACGATCAACGTCATACCGATGAGCCTCGTCACCGTGCCGGAGATCGCCACGCCCCGGGATCTCAAGGGCAAGACGTTCGGCGTGAGCCGGTTCGGCTCCTTGACCGATCTGGGTCTCCGAAAGGCGTTGAGCGAGTTCGGCCTGGATGCGAACAGAGACGTCAAAATGATCCAGACCGGCGGCGTCCCGGAAAACCTCCTGTTCATGCAACAGGGACTCGTTCACGGGGCGTTGATTTCGTCCCCGACCCTGGAGAAGGCAAAGGAGCTGGGCTACAGGGAATTCCTGAACCTCGGAGAGATCAAGTACCGCTACCCCGGAACCACGCTGGTGACCACCAGCTCGTTCGTGCGCAGCCGGCCGCGGACCTTGAACCGGTTCCTCAAGGCGACGCTCGAAGGCGTGAAATACGCCAAGGCCAATCCGGAGTTCACGATCAGAGTTTTGGGCAAGTACACCCGCAATTCGGACGCGCGGCTGCTGGCCAGCGCCTTCAAGAGCTATGTGCTCGGTTACATTCGCAACGTCCCGACGATAACTCCCGCCGAGATCGACGCCGTCCTGGAGGACGTCGCCTCGCGCAATCCAAAGGCGAGAGGGGCCGATCCGAAACAGTTTTACGATCCGGCGCCGCTCGAACAACTGTCGAAGGAAGGTTTTATCGCCGAGCTCTATCCCCGGTGAAGGACGGCTCTTCGCTGCGGGAGATCCGGGCGCGGCTTCGTCACGTCTCATGCAGTTCGGCATCGCTCTTCCCCATTTCGGCTCCGAGGCGAGCCGCGAGGCTATCGTCGAGGCGGCGCAGGCCGCCGAGCTCCTCGGGTTCGATTCGGTCTGGGTTCTGGATCGGCTCCTCTGGCCCCTCGAACCGATCTCCCGGTATCCCGGCAATCCGCGGGGAGCCCTGCCCGTACCGATGCAGAACACCTACGATCCCATGTCGGTGCTGGCCTTCGTCGCCAGCTGTACGCGCCGCGTCCGTCTCGGCACCAGCGTGCTGGTAACGGCCTACCGGAGTCCGGTCTTGCTCGCCAAGATGGCGGCGACGGTGGACCAGCTCTCGGGCGGCCGGTTGATTCTTGGTCTGGGGGCGGGCTGGAGCGCGGATGAGTTCAACGCGGTGGGCGAACCGCTGGCGGAGCGCCGCAGGCGGGCCGACGAATACATCCGCGTTCTCGACACTCTATGGACGCAGGACGAGCCGTCGTTCGAGGGCGAGTTCTATCGAGTTCCGAAGTCGATCTTTCTACCGAAACCCGCGCAAAAGCCGCGGCCGCCGATCTGGATCGGCGGCAACAGCGCCGGCGCGCTCCGGCGCGCGGCTCGATTCGGCGACGGGTGGCATCCGACGAACCGGATCGGCGTCGCCGGTCTGGAGCAAGCGCTCCGATCGCTCCGGGAATGGGCCGGGAAGAGGGGACAGGATGTGAAAGTCCCGGCGCTCAGCCTTCGCTGGAACGCGCTTCCCGATCTCGCCGATCCCGCTGACCGCGAAGATCTGGTCTCGAGGTTGCGGCAATACAGCGAAGCCGGGGTGGAGCACGTCTGCTTCGATCTCAACATTCCGGCGTCGCGCCCGATGCGCGCAATGATCGAGGCGATGACCAGGCTGGCCTGGGAAGTGGCGCCCGGAGTCAGGCGCTGAGCGCAGCCCCGGTCGAACCGCGAGCGCTCCCGCCGTTTCCCGGGCTCTTTCCGTCGATGCGCGCGCCGGCGCCTCGTCGTCGGCTTTGGCGTTCCGCAACCTCGAGGGCGATATCAAAAACAAGAAAGAAGGCCGCGTCGTTTCCAACTTTCTGGGATGCGAAGCGGCTCGGACGCTAGCCGGAGCCGAAAAACGAATTGGTATGTTCTTTGCGACCCGTCGGATGAATTGGCGGTGGTTTGTCGGACGGGCTCGAAGATTCTCGACAGGATCGAGGATGTATCGTTGCCGGCAGTGCAGTGAAGGGAGGGCGATCCATGTACGGGTGGAGGGGGACCGTCGGCCTCATAAAACCGACGTTTCGACCGGGTTCCCTCGAGAGATTTATTCGCCTCATGCCCGACGGGGTGGCGGTGATTCCCCGTTACGTCGGGGTGAGCGCCGGGACCGAGCGGGAGTTCCAGGAGGCGTTGTCGGTGGCCGAGCAAAGGGTCGCCGAGCTGGCGGCGCTCAAGGTCGACCTCGCGGTGATCCAGGGCGTGCCTCCCGTCATGCTCAAGGGGTACCGCTTCGACGCCGAGCTGATCGAAACTCTGCAGGCCAGGTACGGCGTTCCGGTGCTGACGGCGACCAGAACCCAGATCGAGGCGCTGAAAGCTCTCGGAATCCGGCGCATCGTCGGCGTCACCTATTTCGGGGACGATCTCAATCCGAGGTTTGCGCAATTCTTCAGAGAGGCCGGTTTCGAGGTTGCGGCGATGAAACGAAGTGTGGAAACGGCGTTTGCGGACCTGGGCAAGATCCCGGCCGAGCAGATCTACGCCGGGGCGAAGAAGGTCTTTCTCGAGGCCGGCGGCGGCGATTGCCTCTATCTTCTCGGCGCGGGATGGGACTGCCTTCCGGCGATCGAGCCGCTGGAGCGCGATCTCCGGACGTCGGTGGTTACCAACGTGACGGCGGACGTCTGGGCGACGCAGAAACGCTTGCGGCTTCGCGCTCCGGTACGGGGCTTCGGGCGCTTGCTGGAAGAAATGCCTTGAACGGTTCAGGAAATTCGAGCATCGGCGACGAACAGACAGGGGAGGTCGGCGGGCAGAAAAGGAAACTCGAAACGAGCCATTTGGTTCTGCCGAGCTTCTTCGGGCGGAAGGAAGCATGAGTTCCGAGAGCGCGCTGGATCTCCTGGAAAGGTTCGCGGAGATCGAATGGCTGGTCGCGAAGATCTACTTCCGTTTTTCCCACCTGTTTCTCGACCGGCCGGAGCTGCGCGACTTCTGGTGGGACATGGCCCATGAAGAGGAGCAGCACGGCTCGATCCTGTCGGCGTGCCGGACGCTGATCGGAAAAGACAAGCTGGAGCGGCTGGAGCTGGACGTGACCCGCGAAAAGGCCGAAGAGCTGAAGCGGTGGCTGCGCTCTTATCTCAGCCGGGGAACGCCGTCGCTCGGAGTCGACGAGGCGTTTCGCATCGCGCTGGAAATCGAAGGCTCGGAGGTCAACACGATTTACAACAAGCTGCTCCACGCCGCGGGGTTGGGAGGGGCGCAAATCGTGGAAAGCCTCGGCATTCCGGTCCACGTCCAGACCCAGAAGCTGAAGGTCGCCATACACCGATTCTGCGCCGACCCGGGCCTGCTCGAGACGGCGCAGCGGCTGTAGGCGCTCGGGTCGGCCCCTCATGCGGGAGCCTGCGCTCTACGAATGCACTGCCGATCGCAGCCGCCGAAGGCCGGCCACAGGGTGCAGCGGTGAACCACCGCCCCGCGGGAGTCGCCGAATCGTCCTTGCGCCTCCACCAGGGCGAGGCAACGGGTCGATGCGCACAGAAGAAGCCATTGCTCCTGCCGGGACCGGAACCACGAGCGGATCACGGCGCCGCAGCCCGAAGCGAGCGTTTTCCCCGGTCTGACAGCGCGCAGGCTCACGGACGTCGTTCGCGCGTTTCCGGCCAGTTTTCCCCGACGCAAGCCTCCGCGCATCCCTTGCGCGCCGGCCAGAGCGAGCAGCTCTTGACCCGGAGCAGTGATCGCCCGAAGGCCGCCGCCAGCATCGCCTTGCGCGTGTTCAACCGGACTTCCGCGGAGGTACGGGCTTCAGGGCAGTCCACGACTCTGGCGAGGCGATAGCGGCGGTAGGTGTCGATCACGATCGGGCCGATCACGAAAATCAGGCCGATGGAAACGACACCGAGAATGACCATAAGAGGAGCCGTCATAAGAGCCTCCTTTCCTTGAAGCCAAAGGCACGGTCGGACACCCGCCGATCGACGCAATTGTCGTGCCGAAGACGGATTCCCCGGGAGAACGAGCGCTGGCGAAAGGTGGCCATGATTTTCGCGGCCCCCGGGTCATGGCGGAGGAACCGTGCGCGACGGATCCTGCGGGAACCTCACGATCAAAGGGAGATCGTTGGAAGTGCCGCCCCTGTCCGGCGTCTCGTGCGGTTTCGGGTTTTTCACGGAGACGAAGATCGTCCCGGCCTTGACCAGGTGCGCCGGAATCGTGGCGGCGAGCTCGGTCTGACTGATGAAACGAGTGGCGACGCTGCGGCCGCCGGCGCAGACCACGGAGGCCGGGTAGAATTCTCTCCCGTGTAATACCAGTTCGACGTCCCGGTCTTCGGCCGGAACCATTTTGGGCGAGATGCCGTGGAGCGCGGGCCGCGGATACCCGTAGAACTCCCGCGTGTGCGAACGGGGAAACGGATTTGAAAAGCTTGCGTGGTAAGAAGTGTCCACGATCTCGCCGTCCTTGATGACGGTCTGGATCCTGCGCGTGCGGGTGATATCGGCGAGCGGATCGCCGTCGATGATCACGAGATCCGCCAGCTTTCCCTTCTCGACGGTTCCAAGACGGTCGGCTTGGCCCAGATACGCGGCGCCCGCCCGGGTAGCCGCGACGATCGCCTGCATCGGGCTGAGACCCGCCTCCACCAGCAGCTCCATGTCGCGGTGCAGGCTGATGCCCGGCATTACCGCCGGCGCGTCCGTTCCCGTCACGACGTTGCCGCCCGCCTCGACGAGAAGGGAGAGAAACTCGCCCAGGCGCCGGAAGCCTTCGCGCAATTCTTCTTCCGGAAGGATCCCGTAGATCGAATAGCGGTTTCCCATGACGACGTCCCCCTCCGGCGCATCTTTTATCCTCGGGCCGTAGGCCGTGTAGTAGTGATCGAGCCAGAGGAGGCGCTCGTGCTCCGATATATAGGAGAGGCCCGGATTTTTCAGGGCGTCGTAGTCCTCCCGCTCCCACCTGTCCCGCTTGCCGAGCGCCGCTCCCCAGAGCACCGTCGTCGGCTCGATGAAGGTTCCTTTTTTCGCGAGAAAATCGACGAGGCGCGGAAAGTGCGCCCTTTCGGCGAGCGTCCAGGGACCGAGGAATTTCGCCAGCCAGAGTTTGATCTCGGAAAGTCCCTTGCGGCCGATCTCGCTTCTGATCGTCTCCTCGGCGCAGCCGGTCGCGTGCTCGACCCCGTCGATGCCGGCCTCCGCGTAGGGAACGATGCTCGAGTCGAGGTGTCCGGTTACCTTCAGGCCGGCCTCGTGCGCCTCCTCGGCGACGGCGCGGGTGATCTCGAGGGAAACGCCGAGGTGAATCTTGAGGTAGTCCACTCCCAGGGCTATGAGCTCCCGAGCTACCCCGCGCGCCTGCTCCGGATCGGTGGCCACCGTATGATGTTCCGCGGTCGCCTTGCCGTAAAAGCCGCCTCCCGTGCAGAAGATTCGCGGTCCCGGAACCTTCCCGAGCGCAACGGCGTCCCGCTGCGCGAGGATCCATTCGAGCGGATTCCCGAGGTCCCGGACCGAAGTCACGCCATGGGCGAGGAACAGCTCGCCGCAGTAGCTCCGGTAGTGAACGTGATTGTCGATCAGGCCGGGAAGAACCGTCTTGCCCCGGGCGTCGACGATCCGCGCCCCTTCGGGCAAAGGAGCCGGGTCGGTCGTGACGCCGGCGATCCGGTTCCCCTCGATCAATATCGTCGCGTCGTCGAGCGGCCCTCTGCCCGTTCCGTCGATGAGCCGGGCTCCCCGGATGACAAGCGGCGGTTTCGCGGCTGCCATGGCGTCCCTCCTTCACCCGCGGCGATCCGTGCCCGAGGCGCGGGCCGGTCTCCGGCGGTTCGTCCGCGCCGGCGGCCGCGCGCGGTGCGCGACCGCAGAGAACCCATCCGTCATGTCGAGGTCGAAAAGGACCTGCCACAGCTCGTTTCTGGCCCTGCGGCAGTTGAAGCGAACGACCGGCAGAGGGTGCTCGGCGAGCGCCTCCAGCGCCCGATAGGCTTCCAGGAGCCTTTCCCGATCGGTCCTGTCGACAAGTTGTCGTTCCATGGGAACTCTCGCTCTCAATGGGATCTTGGCCGTTGGTCGACGAAGCGCCGGGCCTTGAGCTCGAAACGGGGCAGCGAGTTCGCCGGCACCGCCTCGACGACTGGTGTGAGGCCGATCCTGGTCTTGAATTGACGCCGGATTCCTGCCGTGACCTCCGAGGCGCGTTGCGCGCCTGCGTCTCCGCGCAACTCGAACTGGATGACGAGCGAGTCCAGGCCGTCGATCTCCTTGATCGTGGTGAAAAATTCCTCGACATCCGGAAATTCCCGCACGATCTCCTCGACCATCCGCGGCGTCAGCTGGATTCCGCGCACCTTCACAAGATCGTCGTAGCGCCCCAGGATGCCGCCCTTGAGGAGATCGAAGACTCGCCGGCACGGACACGCCGCGTTCTCCTGAAGCACGACGATGTCGTTCGTCGCGTAGCGAAACAGGGGCATCGCCTGCTTGACCAGCGGTGTGATCACCATCATGCCCTTTTCACCGTATTTCAACGGCCGGAGCGTGTGCGGGTCGACGACCTCGGTGAGAAACTTGTCCTCGTTGATGTGGGCGCCGTCGGGAAGTTTCGCGCAGGTGAAAGCGAGCATCCCGGCGGTCTCGGTCGTCCCCATGAAATCGGCGAGGTGTGCGTTGAAGCCGTCTTCGATCGCGGCCCGGGTGGAGGGAATGAAAGCGCCGGGCTCGCCGGCGACCACGACCTTGTCGAGCCGGCTTTGCCGGCCGAGATCGACGTTCTCGTCCCGTGCGACGTGGAGGATGCGAAGCGCGTACGAAGGCGTGCAGCACAGAGTGGTGATCTGGAGGTCCAGGATCATGCGGATCCGGCTCCTCGTATCCATGCCCCCGGTCGGATGGACGCGGCAGCCGATTTTTTCGAAACCATAATGGGCTCCCCAGAAGCCGACGAACGAGCCGTAGCCGAAGGCGATCATCACGTTGTCGTCCGGCCGCACGCCGAAGTTGTAGAGGCTCGAGGCCCAGCAGCCCGCGCCCCAGACCCAGTCCCGGTCGGTGTCGAGAGCCCGCACCGGGGGCTTGCCGGTGGTTCCCGACGTGGTGTGATATCTGAGGACGCCGTCCAGCGGCACGGCGAGGCGCGTGCCGTAGGGCGGATGCTCCAGCAGATCCCGGTCCAGGTCCTCCCGCCGCGTGACCGGGAATCGTTCGAAGAAGTCCTCCAGCGTCGAGATGTCGTCGGGAGTGATGCCGCAATCGGTCATCAGTTTCCGGTAGTAGGGCGAGCGCCGCCAGGCGTAGTCGATCGCCCGTTTGAGGCGTCGCAGCTGGAGCTGCCTGAGCCCGCTCTTCGACATCAGCTCGACGTGCGGGTTCCAGTAGTCGTGGGGAAGCGCGACCTTCATGGGCGAAGCCGGGCCGACTTCTCGGACTCGCGAAGCCCCGGTCCTAGGCGGCCTGGTGCGTTCGTTTCGGCGCCGCTCCGTGCAGGGCCTCCTGCTCCAGCCAGTAATCGGCCATATCGATGCAGCGAGCGAACCAGACGCCCGGGAAGCCCTTGACGTACTGCAGGAACTTGTCGAAAACGCTGGCCAACCCGGGGCGCCCGCCCGTGAAGTTGTGCATCGAGTAGCGAAACTTCATCGGGTGAAGCCGGGCTTCTTCGTAGTGGGCGTCGAAGTCGTCCTTGAGCTGCTGCAGGGCGCCGGCCAGGCCGAGCGGAGCGATGTCGTTGTCGCTGTGCGCGGGCCGCACATAGCCCAGCGAAACCAGCCTGGTGCCGTTGACGTCGATGGTATACGGGATGTCGGAGTCGCAGTAGTCGCCGTTCCATTTGAAGCCGAGCTCGGCGCACAGCTCCAGCGTAAACGGCCCGGGGCGCGGCCCGGGCGACATGTAGCCGGCCGGTCGTTCGCCGGTCGCCTTCTCGATGGCGGCGATCGATCTGACGATCGCCTCGCGCTCCTGCTCCTTGGTCTTATAGGCGGTGGGATGCACGGTCTGATCCCAGTGGTGCGTGGCGATCTCGTGGCCGCGCCGCCTGGCCTCGGCCAGCGATTCGGGAAAAAGCTCGGCCATCAGCCCGCTGGCGATCACGGTCGCCTTCGCCCCGTGCTTGTCCAGGACGTCGAGCAGCCGCCAGAAGCCGAAGTTGGCGCCGTACTCGCGCGCGCCCAACGCCATGAAGTCGTCGCTGTAAACCGAATCCGGAGGCATCGGTCGCCGCGCCATGGTGTGCGGCCCCGGCTTGGATTCCCACTCGTGCATGATGTTGAAGGTGACGGCGATGCGCGCGCCGCCCGGCCAGGCCGTGAACCAGGACGGCCGCCGGGGAGTCTTCGGCCGGTAATTCCAGTGGTACCTCTTGACGAAATCGAAGGAATCCATGTCGTTTTTGTCCTCCTCGCTTTTTTCAGATCGAAGGTCGCTCATCAGACAGGCAGAGGCCGGTAAAGTCCCGCTCTGGCGATGCAGTAGATGATGGAAAGATCGCCGAGGAGGGAAAAGACCGCTGCCGCGACGATCAGGCCGGATGGAACGGCCGCAAAGGCGGCGAAGCCGCCGACTGAAATCGGCACAACCAGGCCCAGCGCCACCGCTCCCGCGTAAAAGGGGAGCGCCACGCGCCCGAAGAGCAGAAGCTCCACGGACCGAAGCGCCGTGACCCCGCTGCCGCGCATGACCGACACGTAAACCAGCACCAGCACCGCCGTGGAGATCGCCAGCCAGAGCTTGACGGCTTCGAGACTCATCTGCAGCCCGCCGGCTCCCGGCGCAGACTCGAGCACGACCAGAACAGCCGTGCCGGCGCGCAGCGCGTAGGCGATGTAAAGAACGGGGATGAGGGGTGTGTTCCAAAGCGGGATGCCTTTGCCCGAGGCCCAAACGAAGCCTTTGTAGCCAACGATCCACAGCGCGCCCAGCAGCGAGACGACGAAAAGCGTTCGGGAAAAAGCCGTTTCCCCGGCATCGAACTGCACGCGGAGCAGGTAGGCGGCGGCCGCGGCCAGAAAAGCCACCATTCCCGCCAGACCGCGGCTGATCCACGAGCCGGCGACGTTGGCCATCATGCGCCAGAAGCGCTCGGGGCGACCGAGAAAGAGCAGATGGCAGAGACCACCGACCGCCACGAGGGCGAATCCCGCCGCCAGCCCGGCCTCGAAGCCCCGCAGCGCGGCGAAGAACCATGTTGCCGCGCCCGCTCCGGTGAGGAAATGGGCTACGATAAGGAGCAGGCCCCGACCCTCGGCCCATTCCCGCTGCGGGCGAAAGGGCCGGCCCAGGTCGGCGATGCGAGCTTGATGAGGCTCGATCCGGTTCATCGTTCTTCCTTCTTTCCTCTACGGCGGCAAATAGTACACCGAAGGGTCGGTCCCCAGCTCCGGGTAGAGCCGGTAGCCGCCGCGATCGCGAATCAACTTGCAGACCTCGCTCTCGGGATCGTCGAGGTCGCCGAAAGTTCGAGCTCCGGTCATACAGTTGGCGACGCACGCGGGCTGCAGGCCCTGCTCCAGCCGGGGAACGCAGAAGTTGCACTTGGAAACCACCCGCTCCGGGTGCCGCAGGTAGCCCGTTTCCTCGTAGGGAGTACGGCCACCCTCGAAGTAGGATCGCACCTCGGCGACATAGAATCGCTGGTCGTAAGGACACGCCATCATGCAGTAACGGCAGCCCACGCACTTTTCGGGATCGATATCGACGATCCCGTTCGGCCGCTTGAAAGTCGCGCCGGTGGGGCAAACCTTAAGGCACGGCGGGTTCGCGCAGTGCATGCATTGAAGCGGCATCGCGGTGCGCCTTGCGTGGGGATACCTTCCGGACTCGTGCTTGACCACTCTGAGCCATACCACCCCGGGGGGCGTGGCGTTTTCGGCCTTGCAAACGAGCGCGCAGCCGGCGCAGCCGACGCACCTTTTCAGGTCGATCACCATTCCGTATCTCACGCCGCACGCTCCGCCCTTTGCACCCTCACTTTCACGCACAGGTCCTGCGTGAGCGAGGGAATATCGACATTGTCCAGTCCGACGGGGGTCAACCATTCGAAGCAGAGCCCCTTGCCTTCGCGGCTTGCGACGCGGAGAAATTTCGACCAGTGGCCGCCGCAACCGGCGATGCCGATCACCTCCGGGTGGATTCCCTCGGTCACGGCGGCCCGGCCGCGGATCTTGTGGCCGGTTGCGGCCGATTCGATCTCGAGCCAGTCTCCGTCGCGGATTCCCTTCCCGGCCGCCGTCCCGGCATTGATGGCGACGCGGTAAGCAAGCCGGTCGATCTCGCACGCCTCGTCGAGCCAGGGATTGTCGTAAGTTCCGGAAAACGTTTGCAGCGGGAACTTGTAATAAATGGCGTAGAGGTCGTGATCGGGGGAAGGCTCGCGGTGACTGCGGCAGGGGCGCCACTCCGGCAAGGGCTGAAAGGCGGTGGTGTCGATATCGATGCCGAGACCAGCGGCTGCCGCGGCCACGTTCTCGCCCAGCCGCTTGAACCATTCGAAATAGACCGGCACCCGGGCGTGCGAGAAAGGTTTCCAGTAGACTTCCTCGATCTTCTTCGGCCACTTGAGAAGGCCGTGCTCCTTGAACCACTCCAGGCCGCGCGCATCGCCGAACAGCGATCGGTAGCGCCGGTCGACGATCTGCTCCCAGGTGACCCGCCGCGCGGGATCGAGGGCGTGGGGCGGCTTCAGATCGAGCACGACGTTGATCATGGCGTAAAATTCCTCCCGCATCTCGAGCCGCTCGGCGAGATCCAGCAACACCTCGCACACGCTGCGCCGCTTCCCGATGGTTTCGACCACCGGCTGGCGCAGGTGATAGGACCATTCACCGACGGGGCTGTTCGACGCCATCCAGTCGGTCGAGTGGCTGAAACGTTCCAGGTAGCTCGCGGCGGGGAGGACGATGTCCGAGAGGTAAGTCGCTTCGTCGAGGAAAAGAGCAAAGGAAACCTGGAATACGTCCTGGAAGGCTTTCGCGACCGCTTCGGGATCGGCAAAAGTCATCACGTAGTTCGAGCCCACCTGGAGATTCATCTCGATGCGGTAGGGGACTTTGAAGCGGCCGGGGTCGGCCATGACCGCCGGCAGGGCGCCCGAGCTCCCCGGACAGGTGGGGATCATTCCTCTCAGATCGATGGTTTCCGCTCCTTTCACCTCGCGCGGCGGATAAGGAGGCGGATGGTTCGGCCATTTGCCGGCAACCAGGAGGCCGTCTTTATCGGATTTGGGAATCCATCTGGGCTCCCCGGTCTCCGGGTGGCCGAAAGAGCAGGAGTTCATCCCGAGAAGCCCCCCGGGGACATTGGAAGCCCCGACCACCTCGACCAGCAGCTCCAGGGCCATGCAGTTCAACAGAGCGTTCTTGTGTCCCTGGGCGCCCTTGAAATAGGTGACGGCGACGGGCCGGTATGGAAGGACCTTGCCGTCGAGCACTATCGTGCTGCCGATGCGGGCCTCCCTGCCGAACTCGCCGGCGATCCGCCGGATGGTGGCGGCTGGAACCGTCGTGATCGGCTCGGCCCACTCCGGCGTGAAACGCCGCAAGTGATCCTCGAGAAGGGCGAACGCCGGGCGCGCACGCCGTCCCCCAACGCTGAACTCTCCTTCCAGGGCGAAATCTCCGATCTCCGGCGCGTCGAAGCGCTTTGCGCGTGCTTCCGCCGCGTCCCAAACCAGAGGAACGTTTCGCTCGGAATCGCGGACGTAGAGGCCGTCCTCGCCAATAAGATAGGGCGCGTTGGTGTGGCGCTTGAGGTATTCGCCGTCGTAGATGCGCAGCTCGTGCAGGAGCACGTGCAGCATCGCGAGCGCCATGGCGCCGTCGGTCCCGGGACGGATGGGAATCCACTCGTCGGCTTTCTCCGCGCTCGGGCTCAGGAACGGATCGATGGCGACGTGGCGCATGCCGCGCACGCGGGCATCGGCGATACGCTGGGCCATGCCCGTCACGCAGTAGTAGCTCCCGAATCCGGCCGCGGTGCCGAAGTTCAGCAGGTATTTGCAGTGGTCGGGGTCGGGTTGCTTCGCCCATGACGCATGCAGCAGGGCGCCGTAGAGGTGCTCGGCGGTGCCGCAGTGGTTGCCGGCGCCCGAGTTCCAGCCGTTGGGGGTGCCGAACGCCATGGCGAAGATCTTGGCGAACGGCACCTCGTCTTGCGTCGTGACGGTTCCCGTGAGGAGGAGCTTGCGGGGGTCTTCTTCGCGGATCTTTCTCAATCGGGCGGCGATCGTGTCGAGGGCCTCTTCCCAGGAGATCTCCACCCATCCGGGGTCGATATCGAGCCCCTTGCGGGGATTGGTTCGCCTGAGGGGGACGTCGACGCGGTCCGGGTTGTACAACGTCATGATGCCGGCCACGCCGCGAGGACAGAGGCGGCCCCGGTTGGTCGGCGAATCGGGGTTGCCTTCGATCTTCACGATCGTGCCGTTCACCCGATGGACCTTGAGGGCGCAGACGCTGTAGCAGGAGCCGCAGGTCGTGGGTATCCAGACGTCTTCGTGATCGGATTCGTCCCGGCGCACCCTAGCCTCCTGCGGTCGCCGACAAGACGAAAACTCTGACCTCGACCTCGCCGCGGCCGTCGGCAAGCGGGCGGTCGATTTCGGCGACGCGCTCGCCTTCCACGAAGATCTGCACGTTTGTCTCCAGGTCGCCGGCCCTGGTGAGCAGCCGGTCCCGCAGTTTTTCGCCGAACCGATCGATGATTGCGTTCAACAGCTCCCGCACCGAGCCACGGTCGGATAGCTCGAAATGACGACTCGAAGAGGAAGCGGCGTCCCGGATGAAGCCGTAAAACCGGACTTCGACGCGCAACGGAGGTCTCTCCTTTTGGCGGAGATGATGGGGCGCGCGAGCAAACGCTATGCCAGCAAATTGATGTTTGGATCGGGGCCGGCGCTCCGGAATTTTACTATTCTCTGGAATTCTTCCCGGTAAATTCCAAAAATAAGGAAAGACAATTTGTACTCTTCCCAGGTGTAGAGAGGCATCTTCCGGGGTGTAGAGGCATTTTGAGGTGGCACAACTTATGCTCGCCGTTTTCTGGCCAGCAGGACGGCACCACTGAAGGAGTTTCGTTGGCGGGCAGACATCCATCGAAAGCGGGGACCGGGACCCGGAGAGGAACCGTTGGACCGCGATTCGAAAGTCTCGGCCACGAGCCCCATGATGCGATGTCTGCATAGTCACGAGCTCACCAGCATACTGGAAGTCCGCCTGGCCGAGCCGTTCCAGGCATCCGGAATGCGGCGGTTCTCGCCCGGTTCGGCGTGAGGACCGGGAGTTCTTTTTTCGATCCGCGAGGGGGGTCGCATGCCCGAGCCCAAAAGACAAATCGCGTTCGTGATCGACCTGAACAAGTGCATGGGCTGTCACACCTGCACGATCGCCTGCAAGACTCTCTGGACCAACGACAAAGGCATGGACCACATGTGGTGGATGAAGGTCAACACGATGCCGGGCAGGGGCTATCCCAGAGACTGGGAGGCGATGGGGGGCGGCTATAACGGCGACGGGACCGTCAAGCTCGGTAGAAGACCCGAGGAGGCGGACTACGGCAAGCCCATGCAATTCAATTACGAGGAGGTCTTCTATGGAGGTCGGGGCAGCGAGGTCCACCTCGCGCCCAGAGAAAAGCCGGAGTGGGGGCCCAACTGGGAAGAGGATATCGCCAGCGGAGAGTACCCCAACGCCTATTTTTTCTACATGCCGCGCATGTGCAATCACTGCGGCCGTCCGGCTTGCGCCGATGCCTGTCCGCACGGGGCCATCGTCAAGCGCGAAGCCGACGGGGTCGTGCTCGTGGCCGACGAGAGCAAGTGCGGGAGCTGCGCCGACCCCGTCTGCATGAAGGGCTGCCCCTACAAGGAAGTCTATCTGAACCCGGTGCGCGGGGTGGCGCAAAAATGCGATGCCTGCGTTTCCCGCATGGAGCGTGAGGTGGCTCCCGCCTGCGTGCGGCAGTGCCCCGGGCGCTGTATCTGGGTCGGCTTCCTGGACGATACCGGCGGGCCCGTGCACAAGCTGGTCAAGGAATGGAAGGTGGCGCTCCCCTTGCACGCGGAGTTCGGCACCAGACCGAACGTCTACTACGTCCCACCGCTGGCGCCGCCCCGGCTGGATCCCGACGGCAACGTCGATCCCTCCCAACCGCGAATTCCTGCCGGGTACCTTCGCAAACTGTTCGGTTCGGAGCTTGACGCCGCCCTCGACCGGCTCAAGGCCGAGCTGGAGAAGAAAAGAAAAAAAGAAGAATCCGAGCTGATGGACATCCTGATCGCGCGCAGGTGGCAGGAGCTTTTGGGTCCTTTTCCCAGAGACCCCAGCGAGGTCCAGGCGTAATGCAAACTGAACTAGAGCTCGACGGAACCGAGCAGACGGCCATCGGCGGCCGCAGCCGCCTCTACGCGTTGTTCTCCCGGGCTTTCCGCTTCCCCTCGGCGGAGCGGTACCGGCAGATTCAGGCGGGGGATCTGGCGGCCGAGGCACTGACAGCGATCGGGCTTCTCCCCTTCCAGGGCCTTCGGCCCGGTACGCTCGGACGCGGAACCGACCTGAGCTACGAGGCCTTCCAAAGCGCCTACATGGCGCTCTTCGAGATCGGAGGAGAGCACGGGCCGCCGGCTCCGCTCTACGAGGGGGAGTACGGCGGCGGCCGTTTGAAGGTCATGGAGGAGGTGCTGCGCTTCTACCACTTCTTCGGCCTGCGCCTTTCCGGGGAAAAGCGCGATCGCCCGGACCACCTGGCCTCGGAGCTGGAATTCATGCACGTTCTCACCTTCAAGGAAGCAGAGGCGGAGGTCAGGGGCGAGAGCAGGCGTCCGTACCGCGAAGCCCAGCGCGACTTTTTGCGCTTTCATTTGAACGAGTTCGTCTCGGCGGTTGCGGACAAGGTGGGCGCGAACAAGGCGCCGTTCTATCCGGAGATGGCGCGGCTCGCGGCCGAGTTCTGCGCGCGAGATCTGGCGCATTTGGCGGCGTAGAAAGGGGAAATGGCATGGCCCGCCTCAAGCTGGAACTGGAAGGACTGGCGCCGAAAGACTCCACCCTTCCAGCCGTTACGGATTTCCGTTCGAGCAGGGTCCGGCGCGATCCGTGGGATTGGGACCGGGTGGTCAAAGGTTCGCATCTCACCAACTGCTGGTATCAACAGGCCTGCAACTTCAACCTCTACGTCAAAGATGGCGTCGTTCTGCGCGAAGAGCAGGCGGCCAACTATCCCCCGCAAAACGATCCTCGGGTGCCCGATTTCAATCCGCGGGGATGCCAGAAAGGCGCCTGTTACGTTCACCGGATGTACGATCCGACGAGGATCAAGTTTCCTCTGAAGCGGGTGGGGAAGCGCGGCGAGGGCAAATGGAAAAGGATCAGCTGGGACGAGGCGCTGACGGAGGTCGCCGACGCCATCATCGATACCGCCGTGAAGGAAGGGCCGGAGGCGATCGTGCAGTGCGGCGGCACGCGAGTGTCCAACGTGGGGAGCGAGGGGACGGGCCCCAACGCCTTCTTCATCGCGCTCGGCGCGCCGCTATCCAACGTAACCGCCGACAACGGCGACGATCACCAGGGCGTGGCGATCACGCTCGGGAAGGTGATCGTCGGGGACTCGGCGGACAACTGGTTCTACTCGGACATGATCCTCATCTGGGGCGGCAATCCGGTTTATACCAACATGCCGAACTATCACTTCATCGCCGAGGCGCGCTACAACGGTACCAGGGTCGTCACGATTTCCCCCGACTACAGTCCCTCGGCCGTCCACGCGGATCTCTGGGTTCCGGTCAACATCGGCAGCGACGCGGCCCTGGCTCTCGCGATGAGCCAGGTCATCCTGAAGGAGAAGCTGTACCGCGAGGATTTCGTGCGCGAGCAGACCGACATGCCGCTCCTGGTCAACGAAGCGACGGGTAGATACCTGCGCGAAAAGGATCTGAAGAGCGGCGGCCGCGAGGATGTCTTCTATTTCTGGGACCGGGCCTCGGGCAGGCTCGCCGAGGCGCCGAGGAAAAGCCTCGCGCTCGACGGGCTCGTTCCGGCACTCGAGGGGAGCTTCCAGGTCGCGACGCTCCACGGAACGGCGACCGTCAAGCCGGTGATGGAGGTTTTGCGCGCCCATCTCGATCGCAACTACACGCCCGAACAGGCGGCGACGATCACCGGTGTGTCCGCCCGGATGATCGAGGAGCTCGCGCGGGAGATCGCCGCGGCCCGTGGCGTCGTCAACATCAGCACCGCCAACTGGGGGAAATTCTACCACGGCGATTTGATCGAGCGCGCGATTCTGCTCGTTTTCGCGCTCTGCGGCCACATGGGGCGGAAGGGGGCGACCTTCAGCGCGTTTCCGATGATGGGGCTCGACACCTCCATCGGCGGGCTGGAGAAACGCGGCGACCAGATCATCCTGTCGGCCGCGGGCGGTGATCCGCGCTTCGCCCAGTGGCGCGAAGAGGGATTTACCGACGAGATGATCCTCTACGAATACGTGCATCAGGCCTTCGCGTCGGGCGGCATCACGCCGACTTCCCTCATGTACTACATCCACGGCGGAGTGCTCGATTTTTGCGCCGAGCACCCGGAGTGGGATCCTCACCTCAAGCGGCCGATCAAGGAGTATGTCCGCGAGGCCTTCGACAAGAAATGGCAGTTTCTCTCCCCCGGACCGCAAACCGCGCCCCGGGTCATGTTCGCCTTGGGCGGGAATTTCCTCAGGCGCTCCAGGGCGACGAACCTGTTGATCGAAAAATTCCTTCCCAAGCTTCGCCTCCTGATATCGATCGACTGGCGCTGGAACGCCACCGCCATGTACGCCGACCTCGTGCTTCCCGCCTGCAGCTGGTACGAGAAGACGTCGACCTTCCTCATGGGCATGCCGGTTCAGCCTTTCGTCCACGTGGTCAACCAGGCGACCCCGCCGCTCTACGATTCGATGAGCGAGTGGAAGATGTTCTGCCTGCTGGCGAGAAAGATCGAAGAACGCGCGGCGGAAAGAGGAGTGGAAGGCTACAAGAGCGCGAGCGGAGCGGAATTTCGCTTCGCCGGGCTGGAGGACCGGGTAACCTTCGGCGGGCTTTACAACGAAGACGACGAGGAAGGCATCGCCCGCGACGCTTTCCTCAACGCCTCGAACGTCGAGCAGATGGACTGGGAAGAGTTCAAGGAACGGGGCATCGCCGCCTACACGGGGGTGGGCACCGGCATGCGCTCCATCGGCAACACCTGCGACATCGTCCCGGGAGAAACCGTCGTGCCGCTCACCTGGCACACCGAGCGCAAGGATCCCTATCCGACGCTCACGCGCCGCATCCAGTTTCTCATCGACCATGAATGGTTCCGCGAGCTGGGCGAGGATCTCCCCGTGCACAAGGATCCGCCGGCCGCCGGCGGCGACTACCCGCTGAAGATCACCGGCGGCCATCACCGCTGGAGCATCCACAGCGATCAGATCGACGAGAGTCTGCTGCTTCAGCTCCAGCGCGGCGGGCCGTTGATCTTCCTCAGCGCAAAGGACGCGCGCGCCCGGGGCATCGAGGACGGCGACACCGTGGAGGTGGCGAACGACGTCGCGTCCTTCCGCGTCCAGGCGGGGGTGTCGCCCGCGGTCAGGCCGGGCCAGGTGATCATCTACCACGCCTGGGAGAACTATCAGTTCGACGGCTGGCGCCATTTCAAGAGCGTGATGCCCTCGCCGATGAATCCGATCGAGCTCGCCGGGGACTATTTCCAGATCCGGCCGATAACGATGAGCAACTACCCGGGCTTCAGCGACCGGGGCACGCGCGTGGAGGTGCGAAAGGTCTGAGGGCGGGGGCTCGCTCCCGCGAAGCCGCCATGCTGGTCGTTCCCACCACGTTCGAGACGGAGCTTCTCGACGGTCTCGCCGGCATTCCGGTGAGCGCGATCTACGGCTCGCTGCCCGAAGAGCACGGCGCGAGGGCGAAAAAGTGGCTTCCCGCCGCCGATCTTGTCGGGGTCGAGGAGCACATCGCGCAGGCGCGCGCCCGGGGCATCGGCTTCTATTACACGCTCAACAGCTCGTGCGGGGCCAACCGGGAGTTCACCGCGGAAGGGCAGAAGTGGCTGGCGCAGCGGCTGGGATGGCTCGCCGATTGCGGCGCCGAAGGCGTCGTGGCGACCAACCCCTACGTCATCGAGATGGTGAAGCGCCGCTATCCGGAGCTCCGCGTCAGCCTGTCGAGCATCGTCAACGTCGACAGCGTGGACAAGGCGTTGTTCTATGAGGACCTCGGCGTCGATTCGATCTATCTCGCGGAGTACCTCAACCGCGACTTCCGCCTCCTGCGAACGTTGAGGCGGAAGCTGAGGTGCGATCTCGTGCCCATCGTCAACCTGGGCTGCCTCGTCCATTGCCCGCTGCGCGACTACCACGCGAACTTCGTGAGCCACTCCGCGGAGTGTCTCGACCGGGGCTGTTATCTCGACTACTCGCTGGCGAAGTGCATCCAGGTGAAATCGATGCGGCCGGTGGAGATGGTCAAAGCGCCCTGGATCCGCCCGGAGGATCTCTCGAAGTACGAAGCGATGGGGTTTGCGCGCTTCAAGCTGGCGGGGCGCGAAAAGGGCCGCGAATGGATCCTGCAGGCGGCGGCCGCTTACGCCGCCAGGAGCTATCGCGGGAAGCTCAACGATCTGATCCTCGGCTTCGACGGCGTCGACCCGTTCGGCGAGTTTCCGGTCGGGCTGGACAACCGGCGGCTGGAGGGTTTCCTCGAGTTTTTCAAGAACAAGGATTGCCGCCTCGGTTGCGACGGCTGCACCCACTGCGAGGAATGGCTGGAGCGTGCGATGGTCTCGGAAGGCGATCGGCGGGGATACGGCGAGAACATCGACCGCCTCCTGCTCCGGTTCACTTCCGGAAGCTTCAAGGCGCCGCCGGCCGGGGGAGCGTGAGAAACGGAGAGCGAGACGTTGCGGCGGGGAACGCCGGCTTGCTGCCGGTCCGATGGCATGGTCATCGCCAGATCGCTGGAGTTGGAGGGTCGAGTTATGGCGACGGATCCCGTGTGCAAGATGGAGGTCGACGAGAAGGCGCCGCCCGGCGGTAAGGTCAACTACTGGGGCAAGATCTTTTACTTCTGCACGGCGCAGTGTCGCACGGCCTTCCGGCGCGATCCCGACAAGTACGCGCCCGAAGTCGCCGAGGGAAGAGGGCCGGGTTACGACAAGGCCAGGGCTTCGGAGACCTGGCGCACTTAAGCGCGCCGGCGGCGATCCGGCGCGCGCGGCCGGCTGAACGCCGGAGCGGGATCGTTCGCGCGGGGCGAGAGGGTTCCGACGAGAAAGCAAACCGCCGGTCCGGGCGGGGAAGGGTGAGTCTGTCCCGGAGGATTGCCAGTGACATCGACGAGCGCGCGAATAAGCACCCGGACCCGGAAGAATCGGCGGGCGGCGGTGGTGCGCCGGTTGAAGCGGCTTCACGCGGGGGAGGAGGTCGTCTACACCGGCTGCCGGATCAACTGCGGCGGCAGCCAGTGCGTCCTTCGCGTGCGCCGGAAAAACGGTGCGGTCACGGCCATCGAGCCCGACGACCACTACAACCGGGGCGTGGGGCGCGAGGACGCGGTGGTTTCGGATCTGGACTTGATCAAGAACCGGCTGCAGCTGCGCGGCTGCCCCGTCGGCTGGGTCTTTCACAAGCTGGCGTCGTCGCCGGACCGCCTGCTCTACCCGATGAAGCGGGCGAGCGGGGCCCGGCGAGGCGAAGGAAGATTCGAACGGATCTCGTGGGACGAGGCGCTGGACACAGTTGCCGGAAAGATGAAGGAGATCGTGGAGCGCTACGGTCCGTACTCGATCGTGACGCCGTACGCGCCCAACGCGCGCCTGGAGCGGTTGTTCGGTCTCTGGGGCGCGGGCATGGAGGGCTGGGGCTGGTGCTCGATGGATCCCGGGCGGCTGGCGATGCATCTCATGGCCGGGGTGCCGGGCTGGTCCTACGGCGAAGGCTCCAACGACATGGCGGATTTCCTGATCCACACCAAGATGATCGTCCTCTGGGGCTTCGAGCCGACGATCACGCATTTCGGTCCCGGCCACCAGCTTGCCTACTACATTCGCATGGCCAGGGAGCGGGGCACGCCGGTGATCTGCATCGATCCGCGCTACACGGTGGCGGCCGAGGTCCTGGCCGATCAGTGGATCCCGATCAAGCCCGGCACCGACGCTGCGATGATGCTGGCGGTCGCCAACGTTCTGATCAAGGAAAAACTCTACAACCGGGAGTTCGTCGAGAAGTACGTGGACGTCGCCGGGTTCGAGAAATGGCGGGGCCACGTCCTCGGCGAGACCGACGGCGTCGACAAAACCCCGGAATGGGCGGAGAAGATCTGCGCCGTTCCGGCGGAAACCATTCGCGGCTTCGCCCGGCTCTACGCGCGGAAAAAGCCGACGTGGTTGTGGAAGGGCTACGGCATCGATCGGAAAAGCCGGGGCGAGAACACCGCACGCGGAGCGGCGAGCCTGCAGGCGATCATGGGATACTGGGGCGTTCCCGGAGGCTCGGTGCCGCTTCACCTGCGCTTTCGCCACAAGCCCCCCGTGATGCTCCCGTACGGCGAGATCCCGAAGCGCATGGTGCCGAAGATGTACCGCAGCCACAAATGGGCGCAGATGGTGCTCCTGCTGGACAAGGTCCGCGCCGGAGAGATGAGCGTCGAGGAATACAAGCGGATCATCGGCTGGCGCGCCGGCGCGTTGCCGGGACGGCCGGTGACCCGGGTATGGGCCGGAGGCACCGGCGGCGGGCAAGGAGTCGCCAGCCCGGTGGAGGAGAACGGGACCGTCGGGAACGAGGAGGCGCTGCCCAACCCGAAGATGCTCATGTGGGGCACCTACTACGGGGCCGGGACCAACACGCTCAACAACAACGCCGACTCCACCAACGACCAGCTGAAAGCGCTCGAGCGGATGGAGTTCGTCGTCTGGGCGGGAACGCAGATGGGGCCGATGGCGCGCTACGCGGACGTGCTCCTTCCCCTCGCCGACACGACGCTGGAGACCCGATACATCAACAGCGGCGGCTACGGCGGCTTCGCCAACTACACGTTTCTTCCCGGCGTGGTGCCGCCGCCCGGCGAAGCGAGAAACGACGAGTGGGTGTACTCGGAGCTGGCGCGGCGGTTGGGAATCGGCGAGCGGTACAACCAGTACTACAGCGGCGAGCGCTGGGAAGCGTGCTGGGAAGAGTACCTGGAGGACGAATACCGCGACCTCAGGGAAAGGCTGGAGAAGGAAGGGGTGAAGGCGCCGACGTGGAAGAAATTCACGCGCGACTGCCTCATCAACGTCGACGAGTTCTTCGACGAGCCGTGGCACGGCTACAAGGAATTCATCGAGGGTGGAAAGCCGCTCAAGACTCGCAGCGGCAAGATCGAGCTCTACAGCGACATCGTCGCCGACGAAGCGCAGCGGGGCAGGCTCCATTTCGACGCCCACGGCCGGCTGATCGACAACCTGCCCAACGACTGGCGCGATCTGGCGCCTTTCGCAACCTACCAGCCGCCGTACCGGGGGATGGATCACCGGGACGTGAAGCGTTTTCCGCTGATGCTCCTCACGTCCTATCCCCGCTACCGGATCCACAGCACGTTTTGGAACGTGCCGTGGCTCAGAGGCGACTGCTACCGCCACGCAATCTGGCTGAGCGCGGCGGACGCGCGGAAGCGGGGAATCAAGGACGGGGACACGGTGCGGGTCTTCAACGACAAAGGGGTCGCGGTGATCCCTGCCTACGTCACCGCCCGCCTCCTGCCGGGCCTGGCCGTCATCCATCACGGGGGGTGGTACGAGCCGGACGAAAACGGGGTCGACCGCGGCTGCACGCCGAACGTTTTCCTCACGGATCCCGAAAGTCCGGTTACGGCGCCGGCGGTCACCAACCTGGTCGAGGTCGAGCGCTGCGAGGGCTCCCGGCGCCCGGAAGGGGGGTTTTGACGATGCGACACGCGAAAAGGGTCATCGGGCGGCTCGGAGTGCTCGTCCTGTTGTTTTCGGGCGCTCCCTCCGGCGGTCTTCCGGCCGCCGAGCGGCTGGTCGGCATCTACTCCGCCCGGGTGATGTCTCAGTCGATGCCCTGGATCGCGCAGGAAGCCGGGCTGTTCCAGAAGCACAATCTCGACTTTCGCCTCGTCTACATCGCCTCTTCCGGAATGGTGACCGCGGCCATGCTGGGAGGCGACGCCGAAGTGTGCCTCACCGGCGGCGTCGGCAACGTGCGGGCTTACGTGCAAGGCGCCACCGATCTGGTTTTCATCGGCAACGTCAAGAACATCATGACGCAGAGCATCCTGGCAGGCGGAGCGATCAAGAAGCCGACCGATCTCAAGGGGAAGAAGATCGGCGTTACCCGGATCGGCAGCAACACGCACTATTTTACCATCCAGGCGCTCAGGCGCGCCGGTCTGAACCCCGACCGCGACATCACGTTCATCCAGACCGGCGGAGAATTCGAGACCCTCGCGGCCCTGATCAAAGGGGCCATCCACGCGGCGACCATGACGGCGCCAGGAGACGCGAAAGCGATCGCGCAGGGTTTCCACTATGTAGTCTACGGGCCGGAGCTTCGCATTCCCTACGCGGCGACGACCTTCGGAACCCGCCGGTCGATCATCAACCGGCGGCCGCAGGCCGTCGGCGCGTTCATGCGCGCGATGGCGGAAGCGGCCAAGATCCTCCATACCGACCGGGAATTCACCTATCGGGTGCTGGCGAGACAGCTGCGGGTCGACGACAGAAAAATTCTCGACGCCGCTTACAACGCCGAGATCCGGGCCCTCGAACCGAGAATGGAGATCAGGGTCGAAGCGCTCCAGGCGACTCTCGACGAGATCTCGCAGATCGATGCGCGGGCGAAGAACGTCAAGCCGGAGGAGCTGTTCGATCGCCGCTATCTGGACGAGATGGAAGCCAGCGGGTTTTTCGACCGGCTGTGGGGAAAAGACGGGCGCAAGGACGCGAGGGAGTTCATTGGCAAGTAGACGTGGGCCGGCCGGTCCGCCGAAGCGTCGGTCAAGCTCCCGTCCGGACGGAATCGAGAGTCGAGCGGCGGGCGAATGAGCATTCTGCGACTCGATCTGGAAGGTCTCCGACAGTTCCCGTCTCGCTGCGGCGACGGCGGCTACAGCTTGCGCGCGCTGGGCAAGAGCGCCGGCGGGTGGGATCGGGTCGTCAAGGGCTCGCATGCGACCAACTGCGGGTACCAGCGATCGTGCAATTTCAATCTCTACGTCAAGGACGGCATTGTGCTGCGGGAGGAGCAGGTCGGGAACTATCCGCCGCCGAACGACTCGCGCGTTCCGGATCCCAATCCCCGCGGCTGCGCGCAAGGAGCATGCTACGCGCAGAGGATGGCCGACCCGACCCGTGTCAAATATCCCTTGAAGCGCGCCGGCGAGCGCGGCGCAGGGCGGTGGCAGCGCCTGAGCTGGGATCAGGCGCTGACGGAGATCGCCGATACCTTGATCGACATTCTGGTCTCCGAGGGCCCGCAGGCGATCATGCACGGGGGCGGAACGCGAGTTCACGGGCAGGAGACCCAGGGCGCCGGGGCCGGCGCTTTCTTCGAGGCGCTGGGCGCGCCGCTTCCGAGCGTGAACACGGAGATCGGCGACGACCATCAGGGAGTCGCCGTTACGCTGGGGAAAGTCGTTCTTGGCGACTCGGCCGATCACTGGTTTTACGCCGACCTGATCCTGATCTGGGGCGGGAACCCCGCCTGCACCAACGTCGCCAACTTCCACTACATCGCCGAGGCGCGCTACAACGGCACCCGCGTGGTGGTCATCTCGCCCGACTACAACGCCTCGGCGCGACACGGGGACCTCTGGGTGCCCGTGAACATCGGCACGGATGCGGCCCTCGCTCTCGGCCTGGCGCAGGTCATCATCGGAGAGAAGCTCTACCGGGAGGAGTTCGTACGCGAGCAGACCGATCTGCCGTTTCTGGTGCGCATGGATAACGGCAGGCTCCTGCGGGAGAAGGACTTGAAGGTCGGCGGGCGCGAGGACGCGTTTTACGTCCGCGATCTCGGCACGGGCGAGATCGTCCAGGCGCCGCGCAAGAGCCTCGCGCTCGGCGGCCTGGTGCCGGCGCTGGACGGCGAATGCGAGCTTCGAGCGCTTTGCGGCCGGATCCGGGTCCGGCCCGTTTTCGCGCTGCTGCGGGAAAGGCTCGACGCGCGTTTTTCCCCCGAGAAGGCGTCCGCCGTTACCGGCGTCGCCGCGCCGCTGATCCGGGCGCTGGCGAGAGACATCGCGTCGGCCGGAGGGGTCGTGAACGTGGCCACCACGAACTGGGGAAAGTTCCACCACGGCGATCTCATCGAGCGCGCCATCCTTCTGGTCTTTGCGCTCTGCGGTCACATGGGACGCAGAGGCGCAAGCTTCAGCGCTCTTCCGATTCTCGCCCCCGAAACCTCGGTGGGAGCGCTGGAGCGCGGCGGAGAGCAGATCCTGGTTTCCGCGGCCGGGGCGGATCCGCGTTACGCCGGCTGGAAAGAAGACGGCTGTACGGCCGAGATGATCCTCTCCGAGTATGCGAGGGAAAGCGTGGCCTGCGGCGCGGTTCCGCTCGCGGGGCTGGATCATTTCCTTCGCGGCGGCCTGTTGGATCTGGACGGGCGGCAAGCTCCGGCCTGCCGGCCGCTTCAGAGCTACCTCGACGAGGCTCTGCTGAACGCCTGGCAGCCCGCCGCCAAGGGGCCGCCGGCGCGCCCCAGGGCGCTGTTTCAGGTTGGAGGCAACGTCTTCCGCCGCGCCCGGGCCACACGGCGGTTGCTCCGGGAGCTGCTGGGGTCGCTCCGGCTGATCGTGACCATGGACTGGCGCATGAGCACCACGGCCCTTTACTCGGACTACGTTCTGCCGGCGTGCGGCTGGTACGAGCGCGTCTCCATGTCGCTCTTCGGCTGCACGCAGTCCCCGTTCCTGCAGCTTGCTGACGAGGCGGTCGAACCGCTTTACGAGTCGGCGAGCGACTGGAGAATCTTCGTGCGGCTGGCCAGGAAGCTGGAGGAGCGGGCGGCAGAACGAGGGATATCGGCTTACCGTGACGGTGCGGGAAGGGAGAGGTGTTTCGAAGGATTGGGAGAACGCGTGACGTGCGGGCTTTACGGCGAGGAGGACGAGGAGCAGTTGGCGCGCGACGCCTTCCTGAACTCCGCGAACCGCGAGGAGCTGGCGTGGGAAGAGTTCAGGGAGCGGGGGATCGCGGCTTACACGGCTCTCGGTACGGCGCTGCGGTCAATGGGGAACGCCTGTGACCTTCGACAGGGAGAGCCGCTCGTGCCCCTGACGAAGCACACGGAAAAGAAAGAGCCTTACCCCACGCTCACGCGCCGGATCCAGTTCTACATCGATCATGACTGGTACCTGGAGCTCGACGAGCACCTGCCGACGCACAAGGACTGTCCCAAGGCGGGCGGGGATTATCCGCTCCAGCTGACGGGAGGGCACACCCGCTGGAGCATGCACAGCGACTGGATCGACGATGCGATCCTTCTCCGGTTGCAGCGGGGCGAGCCGGTGGCGTTCGTCAATCCGCGGGACGCCGCAAGACGCGGCATGGGCGACGGAGATCCGATGGAGGTGTACAACGACCTCGCGGACTTCCGCGTTCGCGCGGCGGTTTCCCCGGCGGTGCGTCCCGGCCAGATGGTCATCTATCACGGATGGGAAAACTACCAGTTCGAGGGCTGGCGCCACTTCAAGAGCGTCATGGCCTCTCCGATGAATCCCATCGAGCTGGCCGGCGGTTACGGGCATATCCGGCCCGATCCCTTTGCGTGCTCGCCCGGGATCAGCGACCGAGACACCCGGGTCGACATGAAAAGAGCGGAAGGCCGCCGCGCCGGGAAACGTTGCGCCGTCGACGGGAGGCTCGCTTGCTAGCCCGGCGTCCGTTTTCGCGAAAGCGCGCTCGGCTTTCGCGAACGAGAGGAAAAGCCGGTTGCCATCGCCGCGGGCCGCCGGGGCGGCGGGCTGATCAGGGGAAGGCCGTTCCGTTTCAAGGCACAGTCAACTTTCGGAAAGGAGAGCTCGATGGTTACCGATCCAGTCTGCAAAAAGGAAGTCGACGAGAAGGCCGCTCCCGGAGGAAAGGCGCGGTTCTGGGGCAAGGTCTTTTTCTTCTGCGACAAGAAATGTCGGGCCGAATTCCAGCGCGATCCGCAAAAGTTCGTGCCGAAAACCGAAGAGGGGGAAAAAGAGCCGGGCTACGATCCGAGGATGTTCATCGGGGACATGTAGCCGGAGGGCTGCACCGGCGTCGGGGCGCGCGGTTCGGGCGGGGAGAGCGCGAGGAGCGCGGAAGCAGGAATCGAGGACCTTTCACGCTCTTCGCGCGCCTGGTGGCGGGCTCCATTTTCTCGTCGGGCCGCTGCACGGGGGCGACAGGGCTGAAGAACCAGGGGATCGAGCGGATTCAGAAAGGAGTGCGACCGTGGCCCAATACGGATTTTTCTTTGATCAGAGCCGCTGCACGGGATGCCGCGCGTGCAGCATCGCGTGCAAAGGCTGGTACGACATCCCTCCGGGGCCGCTGAAATACATGCGGGTCTATCAATGGGAGCAAGGCGCTTTTCCCGACGTCCGCCTCGGGCTGCTCGCCGTCAACTGCTATCACTGCGAGAAGCCCGCCTGCGTCGAGGCCTGCCCGCACGAGGCGATCTTCAAGGAGGAGAAGTACGGCGCCGTGCTGATCGACGAGGAACGTTGCGAAGGGGAGCGTCGATGCTGGGATGCGTGTCCGTACGGCTCGATCGTCTATGCCAGCGATCGAGAAGGCGAGAAAGCGCACAAATGCACGATGTGCATCGATCGGCTGGAACAGGGGGAACTGCCGATTTGCGTGCACTCCTGCTCGCTGCGGGCCCTCGATTTCGGCCCCATCGAGGAGCTGAGAAAGAAATACGGCGATCTCGACACGCTCGACGGGCTTCCCGACGGGAAAATCACGCGGGCGGCGGTCGTGTTCAAGCCGCGCGACCCCAAGAAGCCGTTGCTGCCTTACGACGCCGACAGGGCGCTCGACCTCTGGCGGCAGCGCGGCCCGTACGCGCCGGCCGATCTGCCGCCCACGTTCGACGACAGGGATGCGGTGACCCGCCCCGCGTCGGGCATCCGGGGAAGGGAGCGGCTGGTGCTCAAGGCGAGAAGCGCGGAGGAGCTCATGGTTGCGACCCGTGACGACGAGTAGCGCTCGGTGCTCCCCGGGGCGGGGAACGGCGGCCCGAAGCCGCCGGGATCGCAGTAAACGTTCCCGCCGGCTTGCGCGCGGCGGAAGAGGGGAGACCTGACGGAGATTCAAGGAGGCGAGCATGGAAGTCGGCAAAGCGCGAGATACCATCGTCGGGAGGCTGAAGGCGCTGCACGCCGGGGAGGAGACGGTCTATTCCGGCTGTGTCATCAACTGCGGCGCGGGCCAGTGCGTGCTGAAGATCAGGCGCAAGGACGGCAGGATCACCGCGATCGAACCCGACGATCATTATTTCCCGGGAGTGGCGCGCGAAGACAACGTCGCCACCGAAACGGACTACATCAAGAACCGGTTGCAGCTGCGCGGCTGTCCGATGGCGTGGGTGTTTCACAAGCTCGCCTATGCCCCCGACCGGATTCTCTACCCGCTCAGGCGGGTGGAGGGCAGCAAGCGGATGGAGGGGCGCTACGAACGGATCTCGTGGGACGAGGCCCTCGACCTGGTGGCCCGAAAGATGGAAGAGATCGTCGACAAGTACGGTCCTTATTCGATCACTACCGCGTACCAGCCCAGCCCCAATCTCGAGCGGATTTTCGGCCTGTGGGGAGCGGGCGTGGAGGGATGGGGCTGGTGCTCGATGGATCCGGGCCGGCTGGCCATGCATCTGATGGGCGGGGTTCCGGGATGGTCGTACAACGAGACCTCCAACGATCTCGCCGACGTGCTCCTCAACAGCAAGTTGATCGTGCTCTGGGGCTTCGAGCCGACGATCAATCACTTCGGTCCCGGCCATCAGGTGGCCTATTTCCTCAAGCTGGCGCGGGAGCGCGGCACGCCGGTGGTCTGCATCGAGCCGCGCTACACGGTTGCCGCAGAGGTGCTCGCCGATCAGTGGATTCCGATCAAGCCGGGCACGGACGCGGCGATGATGCTGGCCGTCGCCTACATTCTCTTCACCGAGGAGTTGTACGACCAGGAATACGTGGAAAAGTACGTCGACCCGAAGGGGGTTGAGGAGTGGAGGAGGTACGTGCTGGGGGAAGCCGACGGCGCGCCGAAGACGCCCGAATGGGCGGAAAAGATCTGCGCCGTCCCGGCGGAGACGATTCGCGCCTTCACCTACCTCTATGCGCGACACAAGCCGACGTGGCTGTGGCTGGGTTGGGGGCCGCCGCGAAAAAGCCGGGGCGAGAACACCGTGCGGGCTGCGGCCGCGCTGCAGGCGATCATGGGAAACTGGGGCGTCGCGGGCGGATCGGTGCCCTTCAAGATCGGCACGAGGATGAAGCCGGCGCGAATGCTTCCTTACGGGGAAATTCCCAAAGTCCGGGTGCCCAAGATGTATCGCAGCCACAAGTGGGCGCAGATGGTCCTGCTCAAGGAAAAGGTCGACAGCGGCGAGCTGAGCGAGCAGGAATACAAGGCGATGATCGGCTGGCGCGCGCCCGAAGGGCTGCCGCTTCCGAACCCGAAGATGCTGATGGGCGGCGGGACGTGGTTGCACAACACGACGACGCTCAACAACGCGGCCGATTCGACCAACGACCACATCAAGGCGGCCGAAAAAATGGAGTTCATCGTCTGGATGCACAGCCATATGAGCCCGGCCCTGTGGATCGCCGACGTGATCCTGCCGGTCGCGGATCAATCGCTCGAGGACCGCAAGATCTGGGGCGGAGGGAGCCCGGGTTACGGCGGCTTCGTGGACATCACCTACGTGCCGGGCGTCATCGATCCTCCGGGGGAAGCGAAGCCCGCGCACTGGATCTATACCGAGCTGGCGCGTCGTCTGGGCATCGGCGAGCTGTACAACACCTACTGCGGCGAGGACGGCGACTGGTGGGAAGGCTGGGACCGCTACCTCAAGTTCGAGTACGACCGGATGGTGGAAGAGCTGCAGGCGCAGGGGTTGAAGACTCCGCAATGGGAAGAGTTCAAGCAGAACGCCCTGATCAACGTCCAGGAGCTGAACGAAAAGCCGCATCACGCCTACACCGACTTCATCGACCGCGGCAAACCGCTGCAGACCCAGACGGGCAAGATCGAGATCTACGCCTACGCCATCGCGGACGAATCGAGGCGAGGGAGGCTCCAGGTCGACGATTTCGGCCGGCTGATCGACAACCTGCCCAACGACTGGCGCGACCTGCCGCCGATCCCGGCCTATCAACCCATGTTTCGCGGCATGGACCACGCCGACGTCCGGCGCTTTCCACTGTTTCTGCTGAGCGCCTATTCCCGATACCGCAATCACACGACGTTCTGGAACGTGCCGTTGCTGCGCGGCGACTGCTACCGGCACGCGGTCTGGATGAATCCGGCGGACGCGAAGGCGCGCGGCGTCAGGGACGGAGAGCTGGTGCGGGTCTTCAACGACAAGGGCGTGGCGGTGGTGCCCGCGTACGTCACGTCGCGCGTGATGCCGGGGATGATCGTCATCCACCACGGCGGCCAGTACACGCCGGACGCCGACGGGGTCGACTGGGGCTGCACGCCCAACATCTTTTTCACCGATCCCGAGAGCCCGGTGACGGCGCCGCTGGTGAGCAATCTCGTGCAGGTGGAAAAGTTCACCGGCGCGGTCGGAGGAGCGGGGCGAACCGTGCACCGGTGAAAGGGACAGGCGCCGGTTGAAAAAGGGGCGGGCGCTGGACGATAGCAGGTTTTGGCCGCCGGCTCCGGAGCGCACCATCGAGCGTTGGAGCGCCGCTCAATCGGCTTTGAACCGTTCGAACTCTCGCTGATCCCGCCCTGAGCCATGAAACGGATTCTCCGTTTGAAGGTCAACGGTGAGGTCAAGGAGGTCGCCGCCGAGACCTCCAAGACGCTGCTCGAGGTGCTGCGCGAGGATCTCGGGCTTACCGGCACCAAGCACGGCTGCGAGCTCGGGGAGTGCGGCACCTGCGCGGTGCTGATCGACGGGACACCGGTGCTTTCGTGCCTGATCCTGGGCGTCGAGGCGGAGGGCGGCGAGATCACGACCGTCGAGGGGCTGGCCCGCAACGGCGTGCCGCACCCTCTGCAGCGGCGCTTCGCCGACCTGGGCGCGGCGCAGTGCGGCTACTGCATACCGGGGATCCTGCTCGTCGCCAAGGCGTTGCTGGACAGGAATCCTCATCCGAGCCGCGACGAGATCCGCGAGGCGCTCGCCGGCAATCTCTGCCGCTGCACCGGATATACGAAGATTCTCGATGCGGTCGAGCTGGCGGCTCGAGACGGGGAGGGCCGATGAGCGAGCGCCGTTTTTCCGTCATCGGCAAGCCGCTGCGCAAGGTCGACGCGCTCGCCAAGTGCATGGGCGAGACCCGCTACGCCGACGATCTCGATTTTCCGCGAATGATCTACGCGAAAATCCTCCATAGCCCTCACGCCCACGCGCGGATCCGGGAGGTGAGAACCGAGAGGGCGGCGGCCATGGAAGGGGTCTACGCGGTGATCACGGGCGCCGACCTGCCGGAGAAGTTCGGCATCATGCCTTCGACGCAGGATGAAGAGGCGCTGGCCACGGAGAAGGCCCGCTACGTCGGCGACCCGGTCGCCGCGGTCGCGGCCGCGAGCGAGGCGCTCGCGGAAAAGGCGCTGGGGCTGATCGAGGTCGACTACGAGGTGCTCGAGCCGATCCTGACGATCGAAGAGGCGCTCGCGTCGACCGATCCGGGCGAGAAGATTCATTCGTGGAACAGGCGGGCGAACATCCACAAGGCGGCCTCCTTCGAATTCGGTGATATCGCGGAGGGGTTCCGCCGGGCGGACCTGGTCTTCGAGGACACCTTTTTCTATCAGGGCAACACGCACCTGCCGATGGAGCAGTACTGCGCGGTGGCCACCTGTACGCCGGAGGGAAAGCTCACGGTCTGGTCGTCGACGCAGACCCCGCACTATCTCCATCGCGCGCTCTCCAAGGTGCTCGGACTGCCGATGAGCCGGATTCGCGTCATCGCCGCACCGGTGGGAGGCGGCTTCGGCGGCAAGAGCGACCCCTTCTCGCACGAAATGTGCGTCGCCAGGCTCTCGATGATGACCGGGAGGCCGGTCAAGATCACGCTCACCCGCGAGGAGTCCTTTTACGTCCACCGCGGCAGGCATCCGGTCAAGATGTGGATCAGGACCGGAGTAAAGAACGACGGCACGCTTCAGGCGATGCACTTCCGGTCCTTCCTCGACGGCGGAGGGTACAGCAGCTACGGCCTGGCGACGGTCTACTATACGGGCGCGCTGCAGACGACGACCTACCGGCTGCCCGCTTACAAGTTCGAGGGGGTGCGCGTCTTCACGAACAAGCCTCCCTGCGGCCCGAAGCGCGGCCACGGCACGCCCCAGCCCCGCTTCGCCCTCGAGATCCATCTCGACAAGATCGCCGAGAAGCTCGGTATCGATCCGATCGAGCTGCGCCTCAGGCAGCTGATCGAGCCCGGCAGCGTGACCGTGAACGGGCTCAGGATCGGCACGAGCGGCTTGAGAGAATGCATCGAGAAGGTCGCCGAGCGGGCCGAATGGAAAAGGAAGTTTCGGAAGCTTCCCTACGGGCGCGGGATCGGATTTGCGGCGAGCGGCTACATAAGCGGCGCGGGGCTGCCGATCTACTGGAACGAGATGCCGCACTCCGGCGTGCAGATCCGGCTGGACCGGGGCGGGGGCATCACGGTCTTTTGCGGCTCGACCGACATCGGCCAGGGATCGGACTCGATCCTCGCCTACGCCGTGGCCGAAGAGTTCGGCGTCGATCCCGCGCACATTCGCGTCGTGACCGCGGATACCGACCTGACCCCGGTCGATCTCGGCAGCTATTCGAGCCGCGTCACGGTGATGACCGGTAACGCGGCGATTCAGGCCTGCGGCAAGTTGAAAAAACTCCTGCTCGAAGCCGCAAGCGAAGCTCTCGAGGTGCCGGCGGACGATCTCGAGATGGTCGAGGGACAGGTGCGAAGCCGGAGCTATCCCAAGAGGTCGCTCGGCTTCGCCGAGTGCGTCGAAAAGGCGGAGGCGAGGTTCGGGACTCTGGGGGCGACCGGGAGCTACCGGCCGCCCGGACATCCCGGGGATTACAAGGGCGCCGGCGTCGGTCCGAGCCCGGCTTACAGTTACTCCGCGGCCGTCGTCGAGCTTTCCTGCGACCCCGAGACGGCGCAGATCAAGGTGGAGAAGGTCTGGATCGGTCATGACTGCGGCAGGGCGTTCAATCCCTTGCTCGTCGAGGGGCAGGCGGAGGGGAGCGTCTACATGGCGCTGGGCGAGGCGTTGATGGAGGAGCAGGTCTTTCGCAAGACCGGGCTGCACAAGTTCCCCTCGATGCTGGACTACAAGAGCCTCACGACGCTTGAGATGCCGGAGATCGAGACGATCCTGGTCGAGACCGACGACCCTGAAGGTCCGTTCGGCGCCAAGGAGGCGGGCCAGGGGTTTCTCCTCCCGGTGGTGCCGGCGGTGGCGAATGCGCTCTACGATGCGATCGCCGTCCGGATCGACGAGATCCCGATCACCCCGGACAAGGTCCTGCGCGCGCTCGAGGGGAGACTGAAACCCGTTTCCGTCCCCGCGTTCGAATTCCCGCCGCCGATCAAATGGCGGCCGGGAGAAGGCGTCGCTGTGGCGCAAAAGAGCTGAGCATGCTCAGACTGCCCGATTTCGAGTACATAAGGCCCGCGTCGCTGAAAGAGGCCGCGCGCGTCCTGTCTGATCTGGGGCCCGAGGCGATGGCGGTGGCGGGCGGCACGGATGTCTATCCGAAGATGAAGCGCGGCCAGTTCACGCCGCGTCATCTGGTCTCGCTGCGCACGCTGGGAGAGATCCGAGGCATCCGCGCCGACGGCAGAGAGGGGCTTTGGATCGGCGCCGGCGAGACGCTGGCGAACGTCGCAGAAAGCCGGACGATCGCGGAGCTTTTCCCCGCGCTTTCCTGCGCCGCCGGCTCCGTTTCGACGCCGCCGCTCCGAAACACCGGCACGATCGGCGGCAACGTCTTCGTCGATACCCGCTGCAACTACTACGACCAGACGTTTTTCTGGCGCCAGGCCGCCGGCTTTTGCATGAAAAAAGACGGCAGCGCATGCCTGGTCGCGCCCAGAAGCCCGCTCTGTCTCGCGGTCTTCTCCTCGGATACCGCCCCGGTGCTGTGCAGCCTGGGCGCCGAGGCGGTCCTGACCTCGCCCCGCGGGACGCGCTGCGTCCCGCTGAGCCGGCTCTATCGCAACGACGGCATGCGCTTTCTGACCAAAGGGCCGGACGAGCTGCTCGAGGCGATCGTGATCCCGCGCGCCGCCTTCGGCCTGAAGAACGTCTACCTCAAGCTTCGCCGCCGGGGCTCGTTCGATTTTCCGATCCTGGGCGTTGCCGCGGCGCTCGATCTCGATCGCCAGTCCGTCTGCCGGTCCGCCAGCGTGGTGCTTACCGGCGTCGCATCGGCGCCGCAGGCGGTCGAGGCCGCGCCGCGCCTGCTCGTGGGCCGGAAGCTCGAACGCGAAGCGATCGACGCGGTCGCCGAAGAGGCGGCGAAGGTTTCCCATCCGGTCGACAATGCGGACCTCGACTACTGGTATCGCAAGCGCATGACGAAGGTCTTCGTGAGGAGGGCGCTGGCGCGGCTTGGGGGGACCGAAGCGAACGCGTGAGGGTCGCTCCCGCCCGCTCTCCCGACCGTCCGCCGCGCGTCGTCAGGACAGGTGCTTGCGGAGCTCCTCGATGTGCGCCGGCGTCGTCCCGCAGCAGCCCCCGATGACGCGCGCGCCCATGTCGCGCCAGCGCCGCGCGCACTCGAGGTATCCGGCGGGCGGGTACTCGTCGGTGAACAACCATTCGGGCGGGTCGAAGCGGCCGATGTGCGCGAAGGCGCCGGTCGGCCCCGAGCGGCACGCCGTCAGCTCGCGGAGACCCGCGGTGATGTCGTCCGGCGGGGCGCAGTTGAGAAGAATCACGTCCGGCTCCAGCGGTTCCAGCGCGGCGACCGCTTGAGCGAGCGTCTCTCCGCTGAAGAGCCGTCCCTTCTCGTCGCAAACGAAGCTGACCCAGGCGGGAAGACCCGCGGCGCGCACGACCCGGAGGGCGACCTCCGCCTCGGCAACGCCGTTCAGGGTTTCCAGCAAAATCAGATCCACGCCGCTCTCGGCCATCGTCCGGATGATTTCCTCGTATTCGCCGCGCGCCTGCTCGGCGGGCGGGGCGAGATCGGGTCTGAAACACCACTCCAGCGTCGTGACGGACCCGGCGACGGCAACGGTTCGATCCGCCCCCCGCCGCCGGCGAGCCTCGACGGCGAGCGCCACCGCCGCCCGCAAGAGCTTGTCGGCGCGGCTCTCCAGGTCGCGGGCGCCGATATGGCGCATGTGCCCCGTGTCCTTGAAATGGTTCAAAAAGCTCCGGCGCGACAGCTGAAAGGTGTTCGTGGTGATGACGTCCGCCCCGGCTCCGATGTAGTCCTCGTGGATCGAGCGGATCACCTCCGGCAGGCGCGTGACCTGATGGTCCGCCCAGGAGACGTTTCGCCGCAGGATTTCCGTTCCGACACCGCCGTCCAGGATGACGACCCTTTGCCCGGCGATCTTCTGCCGGATGGCATCGTACGGGCTCATTGCAGCAATTCCTTGACGGCCTTGATGTGCGCCGGCGTCGTCCCGCAGCATCCGCCCAGAATCGCGGCTCCGGACTCGCGCCACCGTCGGGCATGCGCGGCGTATTTCTCCGGCGGCCACTCCTCGGTGTCGCAGAACTGGGGATGGAAGTCGAATTTCCAGCTCGGCGGATCGTAACGACCGATGTGGGCGTAGGCGCCGAACGGGAGTTTGCACCTCTTGCTCAGCTCCTCCAGGCCCGCCGAGATGTCCGGCGGAGGAGCGCAGTTCAGCAGAACGGCGTCGCAAGGCGCCGACTCCGCAGCGCGAACGGCGTCGGCGATCGGCTCGCCGCTGAGCAGCGTTCGGCCGCCCGGGGCGAGGGTGAAGCTCGCCCACACGGGGAGCCCGGTCGCCTTGGCGGCCCGCAGGGCGGCGGCGGCTTCGCCGGCGTTGTTCATGGTTTCGAGCAGGATGAAGTCGACGCCGGCATCGGCGAGCAGGCGCACGGTTTCGGCGTGCTCGCGCAGGGCTTCGTCGGAGGGCGGAGCCAGGTCCGGGCGAAAGCAGTGGTTGAGGGGCGCAATCGAGCCGGCGATCGCCACGGTTCTGTTTCCTCCGGCTTTTTCCCTGGCCTCGCGGGCCAAGAGCACGGCTTTCGCCGTAAGCGCCGCCGCCTGCGACTCCAGCCCCGGAGCGCCGATCCGGCGCATGTGATCGAGGTTCCTGAACAGGTTGAGGTAAGTGCGCCGGGTCAGCTGAAAGGTATCGGTGGTGACGATGTCGGCGCCCGCCTCGATGTAATCGGTGTGAACAGCCCGGACCGTGTCGGCGTCGGTGCGCAGGCCGTGCTGGCGCCAGCGCACGCCGCGGCGGACGATCTCGCTGCCGACGCCGCCGTCGAGGACAAGGAGCTCGCGTCGCCGCAGTCGCTCGTGAAGGATATCGTAGGGTTTCGCCATCGCGTCCCGCCCCGAAGAGCTCGAGCCGCCCGCACTTTCCCGGCAGGGGGCCGACCGGCAAGGACTGCAAGATAACATGCGCCCGAGCGGTGGTTCAATTGCGTCTGGAGTCGACCCTCGAGGCTCTCGGCTCCAGGCTCAGGACGCCGGAGCCGACGCCGCGCGCGGCGGGGACCCAAGCAACCCGTGCACCGCTTCTCCCGTCATGGGGAGGCGGGTGACGCGGATGCCGATGGCGTTGCTCACGGCATTGGCGATGGCCGCAGCCACCGGGTCCAAAGAGCCCTCGGCGAAGCCCTTCGCGCCGAAGGGTCCGGTGGGCTCGGGATCCTCGAGGAGCTCGGCCGGCACGTCCTCGGGCATGTCGAGGGCGGTGGGAATGAGATAGGTCGCAAAGGAATCGGTGGCGACGCCGCCGTCGACTTTCACGTCCTCCATCAGCGCGTAGCCGATGCCCATCGCGACGCCCCCGTGCACCTGGCCCGCGGCGGTCAGGGGATTGATCGTGCGGCCCGGATCGCTGAACGTCACGTAGCGGAGCACTCGAACCTGTCCGGTTCCCTGGTCGATCTCGACGAGGGCGAGATGGACGCTGAAGCTGTAGGTCCCCGCCGGGCTCCCCTGGCCCGTCTCCGGATCCAGAGGGGACGTCGCCGGCACGAACTCGGCCGCTTCGGTCAAGATGTGAAAAGTGTGCCTGGCGAAGAGCTCGGCCAGAGGCAGACCGCGCTCGCGGAAAGCCACGACCCCGTCGATCAATCTCAGCTCTTCCATTGAGCAGCCGAAATCCCTGGCGGCCAGCTCCAGGACCCGTGAGCGGACCCTGGCGGCGGCCAGGCGAACGGCGTTGCCGGAGACGTAGGTCACGCGACTGGCCGAGGTCGACTCGCAATCGGGGGCGACCGCCGTGTCGTTGGTGATCACCTCGACGCGCTCCGCGCTCGTGCCGAGCTCCTCGGCGGCAACCTGCGCGAACATGATGTCGGAGCCCTGCCCGATATCGACGCTGCCGCAGGCGACGGTGACGCTGCCGTCGCGGTGCAAGCTCACCACCGCGGTGCTGCGTGAGGGAGTGCGGATGCTGCCGATGCTGCGCGTGCTGCAGCCGATGCCGAGGCCGCGCCGCTTGCCTTCGGGCGCCTCGCGCACAAGCGCACCGAGCGACCGTGCGGCGAGCCGCGCTCTGCCCAGCATCTCCTTGAAAGGCACGCTGGCTGGCAAGACCTGCCCGGTGCTCGTCGGCCGCGTGGTATCCAGGGCGTTGCGCATTCTGAGATCGATCGGATCCATCCCGATCCGGGCTGCCAGCTCATCCATCAAGGACTCCAGGGCGAAGGCCGCCTGAGGCACGCCGTATCCGCGGAAGGCGCCGCAGGGGACCGTATGGGTATAGACCGCGTAGCCGTCCGCTTTGATGTTGGGGATGAAATACGGACCCGCGACGTGCGTGACGGATTTGGTGATCACGGCCCGTCCTTCGAGGAGATAGGCGCCGGTGTCGCCCACGAAGGTCGCCTCGATCGCCAGCAGATTGCCCTCGTGGTCGGCCGCAAGCTTCATGTCGATGACATAGGGGTGGCGCTTGTAGCTGGCGATCAACGACTCGTCCCTGCGATAGCGCACTTTGACCGGCCGGCCGCTGTTGCACGCGAGCAGCGCCGCATAGCACTGCGCGTGCGGGCTGAGCTTTCCTCCGAAGCCGCCGCCGGTGGCCATCTGCCGCACGCGCACGCGGCTTTGCGGCAGCCCCAGCACGCGCGAGACCTCCTCCCGGTCGCGGTGAGCGTACTGGGTGGAGGACCAGACGGTCATTCCCCCCTGCGGGTCCGGCGCGGCGACGGCGATTTCCGGCTCGAGATAGGCGTGCTCGACGCGCTGGGTGAAAAACCTTCTTTCGACGACCACGGCCGCCCGGCCGAACGCCCGGGCGACGTCGCCGCGGCGGACTTTGAACCGGGAGCCGACGTTGCCGCCCGGATGCACCAGCGGAGCGCCGGGTTTCAGCGCTTCGAGGGGGTCCAGGACCGGCGTCAGGGGCTCGTAATCCACCGAGATCCGCTCCAGCGCCGCTTCGGCGGCGGCCTCCGTTTCGGCCGCCACGAGCGCGACCGCGTCACCGACGTAGCGCACGACGTCGCCGCACAGAATCGGCTGGTCCTTGACGATCGGTCCGACGGAATTTGCTCCGGGAACGTCTCGAGCGGTCAGGACCGCGACTACGCCGGGAAGGGCGCGAGCCGCGGAGACGTCGATCGAACGGATGCGGGCGTGAGCGTGAGGGCTGCGAAGCACTTTCCCGTGGATCATTCCCGGCAGGGCGAAATCGTCGGTGTATTTCGCCGCGCCCTGCACTTTGGCCCGCGCATCCTGCCGGGGAAGGGGTCTGCCGATGTTTCTTGGCCCCGAGCTCATCGCTTGTGTTTCCGGCGCAGGACTTCCGCGGCGGCGCCGACAGCCCGGATCGCGCTCAGATAACCCGCGCACCGGCACAGGTTCCCCGCGATGGCGGAACGGATGGTATCGACGGCGGGATCGGGATCTTCGTCCAGCAGCGACTTTGCCGCCATGATCATTCCGGGGGTGCAAAACCCGCACTGGACCACGCCGTTGTCGATGAAGGACTGCTGCAACGGGTGAAGTTCGTCGTCGGCAGCGATTCCTTCGATGGTGGTCACGGATCTGCCGTCGCACTCGATGCCCAGGACCAGGCAGGAATTGACCGCGTTGCCGTCGACGAGCACCGTGCACGCGCCGCAGTGGCCGGTTTCACAACCGCTTTTGGTGCCGGTGAGTTGGAGGCGATACCTCAAGAGTTCGAGAAGCGTCTCGTTGGGCGGGACCAGGAGATCGTAAACCCGGCCGTTGATCGTGATGGAAACGTCCTGCGCTCTGCTCATGTCGCGCCCTCCGGGCGGATTTGGCCTGCCAGATCGGCGAGCGCCCGGCCGACGAGGACGCCGACCATCGCGCGCCGGTAGGAGGCGGAGCCGCGAAGATCGTCGATCGGCCGGGCGTCTTCGGCCGCAGCGACTCGAGACGCGCTTTCGATGGCGGACCGGTCGATGGGGCGACCCGCCAGGGCCTGCTCGGCGCGGCGCGCACGAACGGGCGTGGGCGCAACAGCCCCCAGGGCGATACGTACCTCCTGCCATCTTTCCTGGGCGGCGTCGGGAACGGCAACAACCGCGACGCTGACGATGGCGATGTCCTCCGGTGCGCCGCGCGGCCCGAGCTTCAAGAACACGCCGCGGCTTCGCGGCGGCATTTCCGGAATGACGATCTCGGTCAATAACTCGCGATCCGCCACGGTCCTTTTCGGCCCGACGAAGAATTTCTCCAGGGGCAGCTCGCGCCCGCCGTCTCGCCCGACGAGCTTCACGCGCGCGTCGAGCGCGAGCAGGGGCGGCGCACCGTCGGCGGCGGGCGACGCGTTGCAGAGGTTGCCTCCGAGCGTGGCGCGGTTGCCGATTTGCATCGAACCGAGCGTTCCCGACGCCTGGGCCAGAACGGGCCAGCCCTCGCGCAACAGGACCGAGCGGGCGAGCGCACGGGCCGTGACCGCTGCGCCCACGGAAAGCCCGGCGTCCTGAAGTCGAAGGGCGTTGAGCTCGGGTATCCACTTGACGTCCATGAGGGCCCGGGGAAGCGCTTTTTTCTGCTTCAGGGCGACCAGCAGATCGGTTCCTCCGGCGTAGGGAAGGACTTCGCCGTCGAATCTCGCGAGAACGGCCAGCGCCTCTTCCAGAGAGGAGGGCCTGTAATACTCGAAGGGCGGCAGGACTCCGATCATCAAAGCTCCAGGATCGTCCTGGTTTCGACTCCGCCCGTCACGGGACGTCCCGCGCTCTTTCGATGCGCACCGGCGCGCAGGCGTCCAGATGTCCCGAGAACGTGTCGATCCAGGACATCTCGTGAGGGACCAGAGAATTGTAGTGGACCCCCTTGCCGCGCGCGGCAGGCTCGCCCCGGCTCCAGCGGCCGAAGCAGGCGGCGATCCCCAGGACCTCGGGATGGATCCCCTGCGTCAGCCTGACCGTACCGGTCGCTCGTTTCCCGTCGCAGCTCTCCACGACCACCCGATCGCCGTCGGCGATACCCTTTCTCCGGGCTGTGTCGGCGTTCATGATCAGGCGATAGCCCCACGGGTGGTGCGTGGTGATCTCGTCCAGCCACGGGTTTCGCTCGGTCGTCGAAAAAGCATGGAAGCCGAATTTGAAATTCACCGCCATCAGGTCGTAACCGCGATCGCGCTGCGCAGCGGCGGGGCAGGGCTTCCAGAACGGCAGCGCCTGGTAGCCGGAAAGGTCCCAGTCGAGCCCGGCCTCCCTGATCAGCGCCTCGATTTTCGGCCGCACCTCCAGGAAGTGCTCGAAATAGACGGGAAGGCGCGGGAGCCGGTGCACCGCCCGCGGGTAACGCTCGCCCAGGCTTCGCGGCCAGGCGACAAGGCCGTGCTCCCTGAGCCAGTCGAGCCCGCGATCGTCGCCGAACGCGGATTTGGCGCTGCGATCGAGGATTTCTTCCCAGTGGTAGATCCGGTTCTCCTCGAGCCTGTGCTCCTCCCTCAGGCGTAGTTTGGCGTTCAGGGCGGCGTTGATCTTTTTCCCCAGCCGCAGCCGCTCCCCGAACTCGAGAAACAGCTGAGCGATGTGCTTCACTGCCGGGGCGGGTGCGGTTCCCGGCTGGCGCAGGGTGAAGTACCAGTGGTCTCCGGTGACCCAGCCGCGCAGGCTGTTGACGGGAAAATCGAGCCGCTCGAAGGTGTGCTGCACCGGCAGCACGATATCCGCCAGCTCTACCGTCTCATCGATCGTATGAGCCAGCGAGACCATGAACGGGACCCGGCCGAGAGCCGCGGCGAGCTTTTCGGGGTTTGCGGCCACCATCACGGCGTTCGACGAGCAATGGACGATCATCTCGGGCCTGTAAGGAAGCAGGCTGGCGTAGTCCGAGAGGCCGAAGGCAAGCAGCGGGCGCGGGCTTCGCCCCACGGGAAACAGCTCGCCGAGATCCACGGTCTCGGGAGCCTTCGGGGCCCTTGCCGGATACGGCCGGCGGTTCCCCAGCTCGGGACCCGAGGTTACCAGCCCCTCCGGACCTTCGCCGACGCGGAACCTGCCGTGCGGCCCGACCACGTTCGTGCTGAGATTGCCGCCGGGCACGTCGACGGCGCCGACGACGACGTTGAGCAGCTGAACGGCGGTGCTGGTCCAGACGCCGTGCATGTGCGCCGCCAGGCCGCGACAATCCGGGAAGGCGCACACGGGCCGGAGCGGCAAGCGCCGTCCCTCGATCACGATGGTGCTCCCGATACCGGCGGACGCGGCGAATTCGCCGGCCAACCGGCGAATCGTTGCGGCGGGCACATCCGTTACGGGGGCGACCGCTTCGGGGGAGTACTGGCGCAAGTGGTCGCGCAGAAGCTGAAACGCCGGCCGGCATGAGTTGCCGCCGATCTCGTAATTTCCCAGCAGCGCGGGATCCTCCGCGGCGTCGTAAGGGCCGGCCGCCCCTTGCGCACGGTCCCAGACCATGGGCTTGCCGCTCGCGTCCCGCTCGTACCGCCCGTCCTCGCCGACCAGATAGCAGGCATTCGTCTGCGCGCGGAGGAATTCGGCGTCGTACACGTTCAGCTCGTTGAGAAGAACGTTCAGCATGGCGAGCGCCATGGCTCGATCGGTGCCGGGCCGGATGGGAATCCACTCGTCGGCCTTGGATGCCGTGGGCGTGCAGACGGGATCGCAAACGACGAGCTTCATCCCGCGCCGCCGTGCCTCGGCCATGGCGCCGGCCGCTTTGATCGTGTCGTGTCCGACCATGGCTCCCTTTTGAGAGCCGAACAGCATCAGATAGCGACAGTGCTCGAAGTCCGGCTCGGTGTGCATCGACCCCGTGTTCAAATAGTTGGCCCAGGTCTTGGCGCCGAACGGAGTCCCGGTGCCCGCGTTGGGAGTGCCGAAGGCCTCGGCAAAGGCGCCGATCACCGCGTTTACCGACTCGGGATCGCCGGTCCCGGAAAGAATGACGAGCTTTCGCGGGTCGTCTTCCAGAACCCGTCGCAACCGATGCACTACGATGTCCAGCGCTTCCGCAGGCTCCACCGGCTCCCACCCGGGGTCGACGCCGATGCCTTTTACCGGATTGGTTCGCTTGAGGGGAACCAGGACGCGGTGAGGATCGTAAAGACCCATCACCGCGGCAATGCCCTTGGCGCAAATCCGTCCGTAGTTGTGGGGATTCCCGGCGTTGCCCTCGACTCCCACGACCACGCCGTTTCGGACTTTGAGGACGATGCCGCAGGTATTGACACAGCTCTGACAGACGCTCGGAATCCGGCGGGCAGGCGGGCCGGCCCGTGCCTCTCCGGTTTTTTCCGTGGCGGAACGAGGGCGGGGCAAAAAAGACTGCAGCGTCCGGGCCAGGCTCATCTGCGCGTCTCGCCGGGGAAGATGAGATCGATGGAATCGTTCGGGCGCAGAGCAGGATGCATGCCATTTCGGCAAGGCAGCGTTTTAGCACACCGTTCGGCAAAGGCTATTTCCAGAGTCTGAGAAAAAAAGCGTGCTGTTTCCCTTCGCCGGGAAAATACAGAGGTACGTGCAGAAAGAGCGGTTCGACGAAAGAGACCACAACGGGGAAATTATCGGCCCGGATTTCGCGCCGCGTGAGGTCCAACGCGCGAGCCAGCGCGCGATCGAGCTACGCGACTTTGGCGTCGGCGAGCGTGCACACAGATTGCGTAAGTTTGCGCTTGAACATCAGGGTCAGAAAAGCGTTTCCGGCCGGGACGGTCGCTGGTCTCCAGTGATCAGGTCCGGTGCGATCTCGCCGGGACCGTAGCAGCAGGAGATGGCGATGGCATCGAAATTGCGGCCGAAGTAAGGTTTGCTGTCTTCTTAACCCGAGACGTAATCCGCTTGAAGGCAAAGAAGGAAGGGGGAGAAGATGAAAGCTCGGTGGGCTGCACGGAAGCTCGGACTGTGCACCTTCGGTCTTGTCATCGGACTCGTTGGCCTTGGTTTCGCGTCGGTAAGCTTCCTGGATGCCGCGGCGCCGACGGTCCGAGTGGGATACCCGCAGCCGAGCGGCGCGCAGCTTCCGGTCTGGGTCATTCCCGAGGCGCGAACCGACCGGCGCTACGGCATCGAGGTCCAGGTGATCTATGTGTCGGGAGGGGCGCGGCTGACGCAAACTCTGGTATCGGGGGACATCGACATGGCGATGACCGGAGGAGCGGTGGTGAACGGCATCCTGAGCGGCGCCGATCTGGTGTATGTCGCGATGGGAGTGCCGACCTACGGCTTTTCGGTTTACGCCAGGCCGGAGATCAGGGACCTGTCCGACTTGCGCGGCAAGATCATCGGCGTCATGACCAAGGGGGCTTCCTCGGACCATGCCGCCACGGCGCTGATTCGACAACAGCGAATGCGCCCGGGAGAAGACGTGAAGTTCCTTTACCTGGGCGGGGTGCGGGAGATTCTGGCCGCTCTGGACAAGGGCATCGTTCCGGCGGGCGTCATCTCCTCGCCCACGACTCTGCTCGCGCGTCGTTTGGGCTACAGGGAGCTGGTGAATATCGCCAGCCTCAAGCTTCCCTACGTTCACAACGCGATCGTCGCGCGCCGCGCTCTCCTCCGGCAACATCCCGAGGTCGTCAGGTCTTTTCTGAAAGCCTATATCGCGGCAATCAAGATTGCGCGGGACGATCCGCAAACGGCGAAAAAAGCGCTCGCCCGGTTCCTGGCGACGGACGACGGGGCTGTCCTCGAGGAAGCCTACGAGTCTTACCGCTTCCTTTTTCCCAGGATCCCTTACATGACGGAAGAGACGATTCGCTCCGTCCTCTCGGTCACCGACCATCCGAGGGCGCCGAAAGCCGATCCCAAAGAATTTTTCGACAACCGGTTTTTGAAGGAGCTGGAGGACAGCGGCTTCGTCAGGGAGATTTACGGGAACTGAAGCGCGCACAGGAGCGAGAGATGCCCGTCACCATCGTCAACCCGGCGCAACTGGTCCGGCCGAAGGGCTACAATCACGGGTTCAAGGTTCCGGGAGGAACCAACATGCTGTTTCTCGGCGGGCAGGTTGCCTGGGACAAGGAAGGCCGGCTCGTCGGCGAAGGCGATGTCGTCCGGCAGTTCGACAAGGCGCTGGAGAATCTCCTGCAGGTCGTCCGGGAGGCCGGGGGGCAGCCCGAAGACATCGTCAAGCTCAACCTCTACGTTACCGACAAACAGTCCTATCTGGGCTCATTGCAGGAGCTCGGCCGGGTCTACCGGAAGCACATGGGCAGACATTTTCCGGCGATGACGCTCGTCGAGGTCAAGGGCCTTTACGAAGCGGGCGCGATGGTGGAGATCGAGGGCGTGGCGGTCGTCCCGGGCGAGGGTTGAGCGGCTTCGAGTCCGCGGCGACCGGGAACGAAATCGGGATTCATTGCCGGGGCTGGCCGCGCGAGCTGCTCTCGCACACGTACCTGTCGGACATCGTCGGCGCTTCCGGCGATCAGGCGTGACTCTACGGCGTGATCGGCAGCGCGGTTGCCGCAGCCCGGAGGAATTTCCCATGCCATCGGAAGAGCAAGTTCCCGTTCGGGCCATCATGGTCAGAGACGTCGTCACCCTCGAATGCGACGACGTCCTCGACGTCGCGGACGATATCATGACGCTCGGCCGGATACGTCATCTGCCGGTACTCGAGCAGGGGCGGGTGGTGGGGGTCTTGAGCCAGCGCGACCTGTTCCATTCGGCTCTCGTCAAGGTTCTGGGGTTCAAGCATCGGGAGCAAAAGGATCTGATGAAAACCGTTCGGGTAAAGGAAGTGATGAGCAAACCCGTCATCACGATATCGCCCGACGCGTCGATCAAGGAGGCGGCCCGTTTGCTGATGGAAAAAAAGATCGGCTGTCTCCCGGTGGTGGAAGAGGGGAAGTTCGTCGGGATGGTGACCGAGACGGACATCATGCGCTACCTCGCCGAGCACTGAACCGCCCTCGACACGACGGCCAGGATTTTCTCACCGGTAGGAATCGTCGGTTGATTTTTCTCGATTCCTTGAAAGATCGCAGATGACTTTCCGGGCGGACAACGGCCGAGGCTGAAAAATCCGGGAAAATATTGGCGCTCCGGCATCGGGTGGAGCTCGCGCGTGGTACGAAGTTTGCGCGGCCGTAGGGCCGAAAACTTCGAGGACGGCGATGCAAAAGCTTTCGCGCCAGGAATTTCTCGTGCGCCTCGCCTGGGGAAGCGTGGTCGCCCAGGCGGCGCTGATGGGGTTCGGCTCTTTCCGGTTTCTCATCCCGGATCGGGTGTTCGGTCCTCCCACGATGTTCAAGATCGGCAAGCCGGAGGACTTTCCGCCCGGAACCCAGACATTTCTCCGCGAGAGCCGGGTTTTCGTCGTGTCGAGCGAAAAGGGAATCAACGCGATGTCGGCCGTGTGCACCCATCTCGGCTGCACGGTCGGAAGAGTCGAATGGGGATACCAGTGCCCCTGCCACGGCAGCAAGTTCGATTCCTACGGGCGCGTGCTGGCGGGTCCTGCGCCCACGCCCCTGCCCTGGCTCAGAATCTTGCAGGGTCCCGACGGGCAGCTGGTGGTGGACACCTGGCGCCCCGTGCCGAGAGGCACGTTCTTCAGAGCCTGAAGGGCTGCGCGGGAAATGGCCGGGAGGAAGCGCGCGCCTGCTGCTTTGGTCGTGGTGCTGCTCATCGCTTCGGGGCCGGCGTGCGACTCCCCGCCGGCCGGCCCGCCGCCTTTTCCTTCCGCGGCTGAAGCCGGGCCGGCAGCCGCCCCGGATTCCGGAGCGCCCGATCGAGCGCGCGCCCCCGACAACGTAACGGAACAAGGGGAGTTTTCTCTCGCGAGGCGGTTTCCGCGCCAGGGCGTGTTGCTGGCGCTGGAACGGTGGGACGCGACCACGATGGTCGTTCGGGATCTCGCAACAAGGGAGAGCGTCCAGTTTGCGCGGAAGGCGACCGGCGATACGGTCGCTTCGCTCGCCTCGGGTCGGCTCGCCTATCTCGTTCGCGAGACCGTGAACCCGTCCGGGAACTACATCGAGGTTCTCGATCTCGGGCAGCGACATCGTTCGATCAGGATCGTGCCGGCCAGGGATCTCGCCGTCCTGGGATTTGCGCTCAGCCCCACCGGGGAGCATCTCGGTTACGCCGAAATCGATCTCCGCCGCAGCCGCAGCGAGCGCGTTTTTTGGCGCATTGCGGTCGTCGATCTGCTGCGGCGCGATTTTCAGGTCTCCCTCGTTCCGGAAAAGACGCATCTTTCGGGCGGCGTGGTCCCCGTACCGTTCGCCTGGTCCCGCGCGACCAGGGACCTTTATCTCCAGGGGCTGCAACCCTTTCGCGGCATGGCGACCCAGGGCATCTGGTCGATGTCTCCGAACGGCTCCTCGCTCCGGGAAATTCTGCCGGAGCCGTCCTACACCGGCCTGCCGCGCCTTTCTCCCGACGGCGCCAGCCTGGGTTATCTGAGCAGCCATCCGGAGTCACTGCCGAGGAGCGGCGCGCTTGCGGGGGGCGCGCCGCCCGGCAATGTGCTCTCCGTGATGGACTTGAGGACCGGGCAGTCCACCATCGTCGCGAAGGAGACACAGGCCGTGTTCGGCGCGCAGACCTGGTCCGCGGCCGGAACGGAAATCGTCGTCAGCCGCCGACGGTGGCTCGACGGACGCTTTCGCGACGCGGACTTGCTCAGGGTGGAGCGAGGCTCGGCAGCCGAGCTGCACCCGCTCAGGCCGCCGCCGGACAGAGTCGCCGGGATCGAGGAATGCTTCGGGAGCCTTTTGTGGGTGGAGGAGCGCCCCGGGGAATCAAGGCTCGTGGGGTCCGTGTCCGGCGCGGCGCCGGCCACGTTGCTCGCCCTTCGTGAAGAGAGAATTCGGATCGTCGGCTGCTGGGGAGCCTAGGTTGGCGGGAAGACTCGGACGGATTTCCTGCGCCGTCGTCAGCGCGTGGCGCGACGCGTGCGGGCGTGTGTATCGATCGGTATTTCGCGGGGACTATCCGCAGACGCTCAAGCAGCAGCTGGCCGTCGTGGTCAACAACTTGATCCTGCACGTCCATCCGTCCAGGGTGTTCCAACGCAGCATCCGGCCGGCGACCACCCTCGGTCTGGGGCTCATCTGTCTCTACCTCTTCATCATCGAGTGGATAACCGGCATTTTCCTGATGTTCTATTACGAGCCGTCGACCGGCGCCGCCTACGGACGAATTCTCGATCTGAATTATACGGTCGCCTTCGGCAGGGTCATGCGCAATCTTCACCGCTGGGCGGCGGAAGCCATGGTGGTCGCGGTCGCGGTGCACATGTGCCGGGTTTTCTACACCGGCGCCTACAAGCCGCCGAGGGAGTTCAACTGGGTGCTCGGCGTGATCCTGCTGGTCATGACGCTGGCGCTCAGCTTCACGGGCTATCTGCTTCCCTGGGATCAGCTCTCCTTCTGGGCGATCACGGTCGGCACCAACATCGTCGGCTACGCGCCGTGGCTCGGCCCCAAACTTCGATTTCTCCTGCTCGGCGGCGACTCCGTCGGGAGCGAAGCGTTGCTCCGGTTCTACACTTTGCACGTCATCGCCATTCCCGCCGTGACCGCGCTCTTGGTGAATTATCACGTCTGGCGCGTGATCAAGGACGGCGGTCTCGCCCATCCTTTCGAAAAAAACCCCGAAGCTCATCGCACGGAGCCCGTCCTTCCCACGTTCCCGACGGTGGTATACCTCGAGCTTCTGGTTTTCGCCGTGCTCATGGCCGGGCTGCTGGCGGCCTCGATCGTGTTCGATGCGCCTCTCGAAGAAGAAGCCAATCCGCTGCTGCCCAGCAACCCGTCGAAGGCTCCGTGGTACTTTCTCGGCCTGCAGGAGCTCGTGAGCTATTCCGCGTTCTGGGGCGGCATCATGGTGCCTACGCTTCTGCTGGTTTTCCTGGTTGCGCTGCCGTACGTCGACCGCGGCCCGGCAGGGGTCGGAGTCTGGTTCTCCCGGGAGCGCATCTTCATGATCGTGGTCTGGACGGCGATCCTGATCGCGATCGTCGTCTTGACGGCGATCGGAGTGTTTTTCCGCGGGCCGAACTGGAATTTCTACTGGCCCTGGGAGAACTGGCCGGGCCCGAACTGAGCGAGGGCGCGATGGAAAGATGGCTCGGACTGGCCAATCTGTGCCTGGCGCTGGTTCTCGGCTGGGTCTTCTGGGACAGTAGCGGGCGGGAATGGACGGGCTATCAAGAATCGTACTACCGGTTGGCCGCGGCGCTCACGACGAACGAGGCGGTCAAGGAATGGGCGGCGGGTCAACGGCTCGAGATCAAGCAGCTGCAGCCAAAAGAGCTGGGCTCGGTGGAGCGCTGCACGTCCTGCCACCTGGGGCTGGACGACGCGGCGATCGGCTCTCTGGCTCAGCCGCTGGGAGCGCACCCTGCTCTGCTGAAGAGTCATCCGCCGCAGCGCTTCGGCTGCGTGGTTTGTCACGGAGGAGAAGGCAGAGCCGTCACCACGCTCGATGCGCACGGTCAGGGAACGATCCGCGCGAGATCTTTGTTGAAGCGAGAGTACATGCAGGCGGCGTGCTACGGCTGCCACGGCGAGGACAGCCTTGCGCCGGCGGAGATCGCTGGCGTCATCCGCGGCAGGCGACTCGTCAATCGCTACTTCTGCCTGGGATGCCATCGCATCGACGGAGAAGGAGGGGACGAAGGGCCCGATTTGAGCGCCGTCGGCAGCCACCGCGACTGGCTTTGGCTGTACGCGCACCTCGCGAGACCGCAGGGAGTAGTCGCGGGGTCGACGATGCCGGTTTATGCGATGACCCGGGAAGAGATACGCGACATCACGATCTATCTGATGACGCTCCGGGATACCCGGGACCGACTGAGAACCGCGGCGCTCCAGGTCAGAAGCGCGTCCCTTTCCGGTAAGCCGCCGCTGCCGGCGCGGGTCGAGGAGCGATCGAAGGTCGCCGCGGGCGACGCGGTCGAGCGCTTCCGGTATTCGGGTCGCGCGCTTTTCCGGGGCGCGGGTTGCAGCCTGTGCCACACGGTCGGCAGCAGCGGAGGGGAGGTAGGTCCCGCGTTGACCTATATAGGTCGGAAGCGAAGCCCCGAAGAACTGGAGCAGTTGCTGCGGGATCCCGATCGGGTGCTGCCCGGGGGCAAGATGCCCCGCCTGTATCTCAACGACGAGCAGGTCAAGGCCCTGGTGGCCTACTTGAAGACCCTCGGCTGAGCCGGCGGCAAACCGGGTTCGAGAGCGCAGGGGAGGAAGGCGCTTGCGATGACCCTTCTCGGCAGAAGGCCAAAGAAGCTGGCGCTGCTGGTCGTTCTCTGCGGGGCCGGCCTGGCGGGATGCGTGCCCGCGCCGGAACCTTTCCCGAAAGAGAACGTCGCCGCCGCGGCGGCGAGGGGCCGACAGCTCTTCAAGCGGGAATCCTGCGTTTCCTGCCACGTGACCACGCTTGCTCCGCATGTGCCGGATGCGGCCGTCGGATTCGTGCCCGATTTGCGCAAGACGCCCAGGCGAACTCGCGACTGGTACCTGGCCTATCTCATTCGCCCCCGCGCCCTGCTTCCCTGGAGCCCGATGCCCTCTTACGGCTATCTTTCGGGGCAGGAGCTGGCGGCTTTGATCGCCTTTCTTCAAAGCCTGCCGAGAGCGCCCGCGGCAGGCGCGCCGGCGCCGGCCGCAAGCGTTCCCGAGGCTCCGAAGAGTCTCTCCGCTTACAGGGCGGGGCGCGCGGTTTACCGGACCTACTGCGCGGGCTGCCACGGGGAGTCGGGCAACGGTGCGGGACCCGTGGGCCACCTCCTTTCTCCAGAGCCGCGCGATTTTACCGACGCGATCTGGATGAACAAGCAAACGGAGTCCTATCTCTTCTCGGTTATCACGAACGGAAAGCCGGAAACGGCGATGCCGGGGTTTGCGGATCTGCTCGGTCCCGCCGATCGAGCTCTGGCGCTCCGTTACCTCGGCTACTTTGCCAATCCGGTGGCCAGAGAGCGGATGGAGCTCGGCTTTCTCCCGGCGGCTCCGCCAAGCCAGCTCAGTCAGTGACCTTGGACTGGAGGTAGAAAAGCCCGTTCGGGTCCATGGTCGCGACGATCCTCGTGCGCAGCCACCCGTCGCGCACGTGTTTCTCGGCATCCTCCGCCGTCTCGTACCCGACCGCGACCATCGGCGATTTGACTCCGACCTCGGCGTATTCCACGGTCTCCCACGGAACCCGCAGCGGCTTTCCACTGGACGGGTTCAAGGGCCAGACATCGACGTTGGTCAGAGGCATGCCCACGGCGGCGTCGAGGTACCACGTGGGATGCGACGAGAGAACCGGACCGGCCTGCTGGGAGCCGTAACTGAGAAGCGCGGGCTTCTCCAGCAGGTTTCGAAGCCTGGCTCGCCCCATAACCGTAAACGGCTCATTGACCGACACGAACAGTCCGCGAAGCGCCGTCCTGATCGCCTGCACCACGGGCTTGTTTTCGGGGTGATAGAGCTTTCTTGCCTCGAGCCGGGGAACGATCGCGTATACCGGACGGTGCCTGACGATCGCTTCGGCGGTAACCTCCGGATCCTGCAGCCCGGCGAGCAGGCAGCTTCCCCCGCGAAACAGGATCGGCAGAAGAGCGTACAGCCCTTCCCAGCGGTGCAACGGCTGGAGCCCGAGCATCACGTCCTCGGCGCGCAACTGGACGAAGGCGCTCCACGAGACGGCTCCCGCGAGCAGGGAGGCGTGGCTGTGGTAAACCAGGCGGCCGTCATCCATCGCCACGGCGACGGCAGGCGCCTGGAAATCCTGTCGCCCGCGGGGAGGGGAGATCTTCGATTCCTTCTCCAGAAGCCGGTCGAGCAGGATGACGCGCGGTTCCGAAGCCTCCGTCTGCAGTTTCCGCTCGATGTCCGCCTCGCCCGCGACAACGGCGTCGGCGCCGAACCGCCGGCACTGATCCGCCAGCGCCGGCGCCGGCAGGGAAGGATCCGCGACGAAAACGACCCAGCGGGCCTTCAGCGCGCCGAAGAGGAGCTCGGCGGCGCACATGGGCCGGCGCGTCACCACAGCGACTCGGGCAGCCCGGCCGTCGGAGAGCGCGAGCAGGGCTCTACCGATCCGATCCGCTTCGGCGCCCAGCCGCCCGTAGGTCACGGCGGCATCGCCCGTCAGCAGCGCCGGATGGTCCGCTCGTCGCCGTGCGGGTCGCGCGATCAAGCCCTCGTCCAGCGACATGCCCGGAATTGCGAGGTAGCGATAGACGTTTTCCGGCCAGTACCCCGCCGTCAGGCCGACAGCTCCCTTAGACATCTGAGCCTCTCCAGTCCTTTTCCTCGATCACTGCGATCCCCTTCCACCGCTCCGGCAATCGCTCGGTCCATTCTGCGCTGGCTTCGATTCCGAGACTTTCCTCGATGCGCGCCCGCAGGCGCCTCCCCAGCCTTTCGGAATCTCCGTTCGGGGTTTTCTGGATCACCAGGCGAAGCGATCTCGAGCTCCTGTCGCCGCGAAGGAGCGCGAACGGGACGCCGATCAGCTCCGGCACGTCGTCCAGGCACAAGCGTACGTCGTAGGGAAAGATCCGCGCTCCGGCGACGTGCACCGCGTTGGCCCAGCGGTCGTAGACCTCCAGCCGCGGCCAGGTTCTCCCGCACGGACAGGGTTCGGGAAGAATTTCGCCGACATCGCCCGAATCGTAGCGGATGTAAAGGGAGCCGTGAGGAATCAGCGACGTGACGACCACGGTGCCGCGCGCGCCGGGAGGCACGGGGGCGCCGTTTTCGGGATCCACGACCTCCACGTAACAACAGTCGAGAAAGAGATGGTGCCCGCAGTGAAAAGAGCATTCCATCGCGGTCAGCGCCTCGGGATTGCCGAGCCCTTCGAAGACATCGGCTACGCCCAGCTCCTCTCTCAGCCGATCCCTGCCGCGCGGCGTCATGGGGGCACCGACCAGGACCAGGTGGCGGACGCCGTTGAAGGCCTCCCGCGGCTCGATTTCGCGCCGGCGGCACTCCGCCAGGAGGGCGTAGAGCATCGGAAGGAACATGGAAACGAACTGCGGCCTGAGATCTCTCAAGGCGTCGAGAAAATTTCCCGCGTATCGAGGCAGGAAAGTTCCCCACGGGATCACGCAGGTTGCGCCGAGACGCTCCAGAGCGCGGCTCTCCTGGACCGCCAGGCCGTGCCACGCGGGTGCGGCCATGAGCGCGCGCATTCCCGGACGCAGTCCTCCCCACCAGCAATAGCGGGCCAGCGAGTCGCCGCGAGCGGAGCGCCATTTCCCGGAAAGACAAAGGAAAGCCGAGCCGAGAGTGCCGGACGTCATGCACAGGGCGGCGGGATCGGCGGGGTCCCGGAGCTCCATGCCGGCGCAGAAGCTTCCTCGTTCCTCCATCTCGCGAAGGACATCCCTCTTGGTGAACAGAGGCAGCCGCGTAAAATCTTCGAGGCTCCTTATTTGATCCGGGCGCACGCCCGCCGCGTCGAACCGCCGGCGGTAGAAAGGAAGATGCCGGTAGGCCCGATCCACGACCTGCTTCAGCTTTCGATACTGAAACCGGCGCAGACGCTCCCGGGGCCAGGTATCCATGTCGTCGAAGCGGTCTTGTGGTCGATCGGCCGGGGTCATGCCGCGATCCTCTGGTCGCGAGGGCGGAGCGGGCAGCCGGAGGAGACCACCGTTCCTCTCGCCCGGCTGAGATAGCGCAGGGTCGGCAGGCTTCTCGCGAACCAGTTGGTGACCAGGAGCGGGTCCTTTCTGAAATTGCCGCTCGGTTCACCGCCGTTCTCCAGGAAATAAAGGTCGTGGGGCGAATGGAGCAGGCGGCAATGCGGGCACTCGACGGCCAGAAACATCGCGATGTCGATGCGAAGCAGGCGGTACACCGGCACCCCGAAGATATCCTCGTATCCGGCTTGATCTTCCCGCGACAGGATTTCCTCGTTCTGCGCCACGACCAGCGCGCTCGAGCAATCCGCGTACGAGAGGCGCTTCCGGCTGATCTCGGTCGCCAACGGATGGAGGCACTCGGGCCGGACGAACATGACGCGAGGGCGGACGAACCGGAGAATCTCGACGGCTCGCGGAGCCATGTTGGCGGTTCCGTCGTTGCAGATCGGCAGGCAGCCCAGGATTTCCGCGGCGCCGCGTCCGAGGTAGGGCGTGAAGAGGGAAGAGGCGAGATAAGAGAGGGGGCTCGTGCCGTAATCGAAGACGGCGATCCGGTCGCCCTTCGTCACGCCGAGCAGAGACCAGCACCGGGCGAGAGCCCCGGCATAGGTCCTCAGAACCGAGGGCTCGAAGCCGACGTAAAGCGGCGGGTCGACGTCGTACTCGGTTTGCAGCACGACCGCCGGCGCGTCCCTGCCGCACCACCGCAGAGAATAGGGATCGCCGGAGGCGGCGCGTTCGGCCACAAGCTCCTCGAGGCGGGTCGCGGGGACGTCCCGGGAAAAAGCTTCCTCGTCCCGGATTTCCCGGGCGCGGAGGTCGCGAAGCTTTCGCCGGAAAAACGGCGAGGCCGAGGCGGACTTCAACAGCCGCCGGAGCCGTTTTGTCGGAGATGCGCCGGGATGCATAGCGGGTCGGACGGTTCCATGAGTCCTTTCAAAATGAGTACCGATCACTTACTTTCTTCGCGCCACGACCACTCCGTCTCTGGTCGGATTGATAAAAGCGTCGAAACCGGCGTCGTCGAATATAAGCGAGTTGTGTTCCTTGATCGTCTCGGTCCAGCCGGGCTCGATGTCATGCTCGACGCTTTCGGCAACCACGCGCCCGTACCAGAGGACGTTGTCCGCGATGTAATAGCCTCCCGGTCGAATCCTCTCGCGCGCGAGCTCCCAGATCTCGACGTAGTCCCCCTTGTCGGCATCGTTGTAGACGATGTCGAAGTCGCCGGAGGTCTCTTTGAACACATCCTGGGCCCAGGCGGCGTGGAATTGAAACCGGCAACTCCGGGGGAGCCGCGACAGGTATTGCCGGGCCACGGAAATGTTGGACTTGCTGCCGTCGGTCAAAATCAACTCTCCGCCGTCCATTCCCAGGGAAAACCAGTAAGCGGAGTAGCCGAAACCCGAGCCGAACTCGAAAATCGTCCTCGCGCCGATCGACTTCGCCAGGACGTGCAGGAAATTCCCCACCACCCGGCCGACGATGGGAAAGCCGTGCTTTTTCGCCAGGCCTTCCATCTCCAGCAGGACTTCCTCGTCGTACTTTTTGAGGAGGCCGTCCATGTAAGCTTCGATCTTTTCGTGGACCGGCTGCAATGTTTCGGAATCGGTCATCTGTCCACTCCCTCGGTCGCTAAGCCCCGGTCCCTTTACCGGCCGCGCAAATTCCATTTCCTGGGAAATGGGTGCGGCCGTTTTCCCATGTTTCGGAGAAAACCGGCGATTCCCGTGCCTTTTTCGACGCTTCGAGTTCGTAGCAAAGTCCCGACCACAAAAGGTTAACCGGGCGGGCACGAGGCGCGAGGGGCGGAGAATGAATTTTGCTAGTCGGTCTCGCATGGTTCTCGGCCTGAGGGTCGTTCACGTCCTGGCCGCCGCCTTGCTCGTGGGGGCGGCGCTGTTCGATTATTTCCTGTTGCGACCGGCGGTGCGCCTGATTCCTCCGGCCCATGGAACGGCGCTGCAGCGGCGGACGGCAACCGTTTTCATCTCCGGCGCGTGGATCGCGCTCGCCTTGCTCCTTTTGACCGGGCTCCATCGCCTCTATCTGAGAGAAGACCTCGGGATCCTGGCTTCGACCGACCTTTTCGTTCACGGGCACGGCCGAGCGATGCTGATCATGATCATCGCCTGGCTCGCGAGTCTCGCCAGCCTGTCGGCGATGATCTTCATCTTGCGACCGCTCTGGATCGAAAAGCTGTCGGCGCGCCTGGGACTGCCGGCCGGCGGGGGAGACAAAAAGACGATTCCGGCGGGAAGCGCTCGATGGGTCGATCGCCTGCGGCTCCTGAACATGATCGCCTCCGCTCTCGCTCTCCTGGCGGGCAGCTCCGTTGCCGCCGGCGGGTTGTTCTGATGCGGCCGAGACGCCAGGACGGCCGTTCGAGCCTCGCCGGGCTCGCCGCGCGGCATCGTCGGAAGCCGTTGTCGGGCGGGAGCGGACGATGTTGTTGACGCTCAACCTGATCCACGATCTTGCGGCCGCCTTCTGGGTAGGCTCGGTCATCTTCAACTACTTTCTGCTGCGGCCGGCTCTGACGCTGATCCCCGCGCCTCACGCCGTCGTGATCTCCCAGCGCGTGGGAACCGTTTTTCTCTACAGCGGATGGACCGCATTGTCGCTTCTCGGGCTGAGCGGCGTTTCGCGTCTCTATCTCACGGGGGACCTCGGCATTCTCCTCTCTTCCGGGCTGTGGGCCTACGGCCACGGCCGCTCGCTCGCCCTCATGATCCTTGCGTGGCTGGTTACGGTCGTCAACGTCGCCGTTATCAGCTTCGTGCTCCGGCCGAGGCTCATCCAGAAATTGCCCGTCGATTCCGATCCGTCGCTGGCGGACGTCGAAAAGAGACGCACCGCGCAGATCAAGGCGTACGCGTGGCTGGAGCGGCTCAACCTGATCAACGTGGCGGTCGCCTTGCTGGCCGCGGCCGCGGGCGCGTCGATCGTCGAGGGCGGCCTGTTCTGACCTCAGTGGCCGCCGTAGCGCCGCCAGTTCCGTTCCACGCGTTTCAGAACGTCCTGCCGCGGAAGGCATTCCTCGACCGGGGACAGCCGGCCCGCCCGCGTGGCGTCGATGATCATCTTGGAGGTGCGGTTCGTGCCGCCGAGTCGCTCCTCGTCGGGGAGCGAAGGGTCGACGCAGACCCCCGGCATACCGCCGACGATCTCCACGTCCCGGTCGGGGCGCACCCCGTAAGCCAGGGCCCGCGAGACCTGATCGGGGTCGCGCGGATCGATCTCCTCGCCCACGATCACCAGGGTCTTGATCCTCCGCCCCGCCTGCGTGGACAGAATCGCCCTCGCGAGGCTTCTGGCGCCATCCGCGCAGGAGCGTCGGACCGAAACGACGGCATTGAAAACGCCGGAGGGGTCGAGATGAAGATCGCGGATTCCCGGGAGCGGGCATTGCCGGATCACCTCGACCGCCGTCAGCTGAGCGTTCAGCAAGGAGTTTTCCTGCGGTGGGCGGCCCACGTAGCTGCCCACAACGACGGGATCCTTCCGGTGGGTGACGCAGCCGATCCTGAGGACGGGGCGAAGCGCGGGCCCGCTGCTGTAATAGCCGGTGAATTCACCGAAAGGGCCCTCGGCCTTTTCGTCTCCGGGCGCAATCGTTCCTTCCAGGACGACCTCGGCGGCGGCGGGAACCTCGAGCGGAATCGTCCGGCACGGGACCATTTCAACGGGAGCACCCTGCAGCGCTCCCGCCATGGCGATTTCGTCGACGCCGCACGGGAAGTCCGTGGCGGCGGCGATGAGGACGGCGGGGGCGACCCCCAGGGCCACGGCGACCGGCAGGGCCTCGCCCCGGGCGAACGACTTCGCGAGATGAGCGGCGAGGTGACGGTAGGGCGGAGCCAGAATGCCGGCGCCGGCACCGTCTTCGTGAAGCATCATGCGGTAGATGCCGCAGTTGCGCTGGTTCGTCTCGGGATCCCTGGAGATGACGCACGGCATCGTGAGATAGCGCCCTCCGTCCTTCTCGTTCCACAGAGGAATCGGGAGCTCTGAAAGCTTCGAGGAGCCGCCCGCCGCCTCCTGGCAGGGAGCCCTTTCCACGAGCACCGGATCGATGGGGCGGGAGGTTCTTTCCAGCCAGAACCGGTGCCATTCCCCGCCCGAGGGCAGGCCGAGAGCCGAGAAAAACCGTTTCGGCGACGCCAGGAGGTTGACCACCAGGGGAGCGGAGGAGCCTCGAACCCGCTCGAACCACAGCGCCTGGTTTCTGTGTATCCCGCGCCGGAGCTCCATGAAGCAAACCGCGCCGATTTCGTGCTCGGGATCCACGGGCTCGGCGATTCGCCGCAGCTCTCCTTCCTCTTCGAGTTTTCGAAGGAACCTTCTCAACTCCACCGGCGGCGTCCCTCCCCGCACCCGCGGGTGCGGCGGTCATCTCTGGCAACCCGGCGACCGGGCATGGTTCAGGAAAGAAGCTCTTTGAGGTCGATCCGCTCCCACACCTCCCGGGGCAGGCGATGGCGCGGCGCGTACGCCGACAGCAGAGGCTTGGCCGTCGCATCGACGCCCCATTTGGCGGTAAAGCCGTCTTCACGGGCCGACGGATCCAGGTCCGAGCCGCGCGTGTTCGCGATGACGGTGATATCGCGGTCGGGCTGGCAACGGGTAGCGATGGCCCAGTTGACCTGGCGGTCGTCGAAGATGTCGACATCGTGGTCGACCACGACGACTCGCTTCATATAAAGATCGGCGCCGAACGCCGCCAGAATCGCGTTGTTCGCCTGCCCCGGAACCGCCTGCTCGATCGACACATAACACGTGAAAGGCGCGGGGACGCGCACCGCCCTGACGCCCGGCACCACGGCGCGAAGCGCGCGGATCAGGTTCGCCTCGATCGGGATCGTCGACAGCATCAGGTGATCCAGATGGCCGACGCAGATGTCCTGGAAAAGCGCGTCCCTGCGTCGTGTGATGGCGCGTACCTTCACCACCTGGCGCTGCCGCTCGCCCAGGCTGTATCCCGTGAACTCCCCGAAGGGCCCTTCGGCCGTTCGTTCGCCCGGCAGGATCTCGGCCTCCAGGACGATCTCCGCGTGCGCCGGGACCAGAAGGTCCGAAGTCTCGCAGTGGACGAGCTCCAGGGGCTCGCCCATCAACCCGCCCATGACCGCGCGCTCGTCCTCCTGGATCGGCCCCACTGCCAGGCAGCCGAGGGCGATCGCGGGGTGGACGCCGATCGCGAACGCCACGGGAAGCGGCTCGTTACGCGCTTCCGCGGCGCGGTACAATTCCCAGAGGTGCTTTCCGGGAGTGAGATGGATCGAGGTCGTGTCGCGACCCTTGATCATCAGCCGGTTGTAGGCACAGTTCCAGACCTCGCCGTTCGGCGTTCTGGCGAAGGAGATCGCGGCGGTGATGTAGGGAGCCGCGTCGCCCTCGTGGTGGACGATCATCGGCAGCTCGCGAAGGTCGATCCGGTCGCCGGTGAGGATCGTTTCCTTGACCGGCGCTTCGGTGACGATTCTGGGCGGGATCGGGTTGGCCTGGGCTCGCACGTAGGCCTGCTGCATCTCCTCGGGGGAGACTTTCATCGCCATCGCGAGCCGTGCGCGGCTGGCGTGAAGGTTCGTCAGCACCGGGAACCTGGTGCCCTTTACTTTCTCGAACAGCAGGACCGGCCGGCGCTTCGCCTCCCGCTCGAGCTTCACGGCGATGGCGGTGATCTCGTAGGCCGGGTCGACTTCCCGGGAAACGGTGAGAATCTCCCCGGGCCGGGCGGTTTTGATCTGCTCCAAGTAGCTGCGCAAATCCTGGGACATGAACGCGAGCCTCGATCGGCTGGCCTCGCCGATGCTATTCCACGATTTTCGGGCTTTCGCTGTCCAGGAACCGCCGGCCGCAGTAGGGACATAGAAGCGGGATCCTCTTGTGCCGCAGGTCTTGCCAGTGGCAGTAGAATTCTCCCCCGCATTGCGGGCAGGACACCCAAAAGATTCTGGCCATGCTCTTCCTCCCTCGTTCTGCGGGCCGGCCGCCCGGCCGTCAGCGGCTCCGTCGCAGCCGTTCTCTGTCGTCCGGATCGATCCATCGTTCCGGCCGGATTCTCGCCATCGCCTCTTTCGGAACCTCGACCCGGGCGGCGTAGGGTTTCTGTACCGGCCGCGTGGCGTCCACGATCATCTTGGCCGTCATGATCTCGTCGGCCTGGGACGGGTCGAGAAGGTTGCCCTTGACGTTCCTGATGATGTCCACATCCTGGTCCGCTTGAACGCGCGTGGCGATCGCCCACATGACCTGTTCTTCGTCGTAGACGTCGACGTCGGCGTCGACCACGACGACGTGCTTGACGAAGTCGCAACCTCCCAGGGCCGCCAGAGCGGCCTGCTTGGTCTCGCCGTCGATCTTCTTGTCGATCGAGATGTAACAGTGAAAACGGCCGCAGCCGGAGATGGGAAAGTGGACGGCCTTGGTCGTCGGCACGACGCCGCGGATCAGATTGAACAGGCTTCCCTCCTTCGGGATTCCTCCGAGAACCCACGTGTCGCGGTGGCCGACGAAGACGTGCTGGAAGAAGGCGTGGCGCCGGTGGGTGATGGCGGTGATCTCGACGACGTTGCGCAGGCGCTGGGGGCCGTAGTAGCCGGTGAATTCGCCGAACGGGCCTTCGACTTCCCGGGCGCCGGGAAGGACGTGTCCTTCGATCACGATCTCCGCATCGGCGGGCACCAGAAAGTCGTCCCCCCAGGTCTCGGACGGCGCCAGACGAAGCGGCGCTCCCATGATCGCGCCGACGCGGGCGTAATCGTCGACGCCGTACGGGGAAACGTTCAACGCGCCGAGATAGAAAGCCGGATGGTGGCTGACCACGATCGCCACCGGCGTGGGGCGCCCCCGCTCTTCGTTTTTCCGGTGGATCTGCCAGTTGTGGCGGGGCGACATGTGGAGGCCGAGGCGCTTCGGTCCCTTGACCATCGTGCGCAGGAAGGCGACGTTGTAGAAGCCGCCGTCGGGATCCCTCATCACCGGCGTCATGTCGATGTACGGTGCGGGATCCATGGCATGGTGGCGCACGACGGGGAAATCCTCGAGCGTGGCGTCGTCGCCCCGCCTGATCACCTCCTTGACCGGCGCTTGCTCCGCCGGCACGGTGATCGGGTCGAGAAGACGCTCCTCCCGGCGGGCATATTCCAGGCTGAGCGGCAGGCGGGAGTCGTCGGGGTCCAATCCCAGAGCGAGAGCGCAGCGCCGGCGGCTGGCAAAAACGTTGCTCAAGAGCGGGAAGGGCGAAGGCGCGCCTTTGAGGCTCAGCGGCCGGTCGAAGATCACGGCTGGAAACGCCTTCTCGTTCTCCAGGTGCTGCAGCAATGCCGTGACCTCGAACGCCGCCGGAGAAATGGGCCGCTCCACGCGCAGCAGGTCTTGCGGAAGCCGCTCCTCGAGATCGTGCAGGAAAGCGCTGAGATCCATGGTCACGGGCTTGTGCCGGCGCCTTCGACCGATCCTCCGGATTGCGCGCCGGCGGCGATCTTCAGCAACTCGGAGTAGAGGACCTTTCCCGTGGGACCTCGAGGAAGCTCCTTGACGATCACGACGCGCCGCGGGCACTTGTAAGCCGCCAGCTGCTTTCGGCAGCGGGCGATCAGCTCTTCGGTCGGCGCTTCGGCCCCCGGCTTGAAAGCGACGACGGCAACGACCTCCTCGCCCACGTCAGGGTCGGGGACTCCCACCGCCGCGGCCTCGGCGACGGCCGCGTGGGAGCAGAGCACGCCTTCGATCTCCTGGGGAAAGACCGAGTACCCGCCCCTCAGGATCCGGTCGCGCTTTCGCCCGACCAGCCGGACGTACCCGCCGGGAAGGACGGCGCCCACGTCGCCGGAGCGAAACCACCCGTCGTTCAAGACCGCGCGCGTCTCCTCCGGGTCGTCCAGGTAGCCCTCCATCGCCGTCGGGGACTTGATCAGCAGCTCTCCGACCTCGCCTTCCGGCAACGCCATTCCGTGTTCGTCCACGACTCGCATCTCGACCCCGGGCATAAGCTTGCCGGTGGCCCCCGGCACTTCGTTCTCGTCGTCGGCGCAGTACGAGATGGTGCGAGGGACTTCCGTGGCGCCGTAGCCGCAGACGATCCTGATCCGGATCCGGCCGCGCCACTCCGCGCACAGCTCCGAGGCGCACGGGGCCGCCCCCGAAACTGCAAGGCGCAGGCTCGACAGGTCCTCCGGCGAGACATCGCTCGAGTTGAGCATGCGGCGAAACATGGTGGCCACGCCGGGGAAGATCGTCACCCCGTGTCTCTTGATCGCGCGCGCGGTCGCTTCGGGGGAGAAGCGCTCCAGGGGAACGACGGTGGCGCCGCAAAGCAGCGGCGCGAGCAACCCGGCGTAGAGGCCGTAGTTGTGGGAGCAGGGAAGAACGCCGAGGACGACGTCGGCGGGCGTAAGCCCCATCACGACTTCGGCCCAGATCCTGTTGGCGGCGAGCAGCGCGCTATGGCTGAAGACCGCTCCTTTGGGCGCCCCGGTGCTTCCCGAGGTATAGATGACGAGGGCAGGAAAAGAGCCTTCGGCCGCCGGCGCTTGCGGACCGTCCTCGACCGGCACGTCATCGACGACCTGTTTCGGCCGCAGGTCGGCCAGCAGCGCGTCGAGCTCTACCCCGGTGAGCGCCGGGCTCAGCGGAGCGGCCGTGGCGCCGCGTTTGAAGATGCCCAGCAGGGCGACGGCGAAGCTCCAGCCGTTCGGCAGCAAGATGGCCACACGGTCTCCCGGCCCCACGGATTGCCTGGCAAGATTCAACGCGAATCCTGAAGCGCGGCGGTCCAGCTCCGACCACGTGAGGCTCCCCGTCTCCCACACCAGCGCCGGCTTCTCGCCAAAGCGACGCGCGTTCGTCTCGAGGAAATGGACGAAGTTTTCCGGCATGGTTTCCACCTCCCGGCGCCGGAGCCCTGCGATCCTCAAGCGGAAGCCGGACGGTTGGTCGACGCAGCGGCGCTCGACGCGACTTCCGTGGCGACTCGGCCGATGCGATGGCCGGAGTCGGCCGCTGAGCCTTACCGCGTTCCGCGTGGCTTTCTACTGCGCCGTGTGCATTTCGCATGCCACCGATTGCGTGGGAAATAACTGCCGGGTAGCGTGGCGAGTTCTATTTTCTGGGAAAAGCCTGCGTTTAATTCCCAGAATCCGGACGGCTCCTGAGAGGTCCGCTTTGCGTACAGCCTGAACAGGAGATCTGCGGGGAGCGCGGGGCAACCCCTTTGCAGCAAAGCCGATGGGTTGGTGCCTCGGAGCGATCATCGGCCGGGCTGCCTGGATGAGAGCCGGTGCCCGGCAGCGACCGCTGGAGCCTTGCGGCACCAGGGCCTTGAGGTTTCACGTTTTTGCGTCTTTGCTGCTCCGGGGCTGCCCCGTTTCGCCGGCACATCGATCGTTGAGGCGCGGGGCAACCCCTTTGCAGCAAAGCCGATGGGTTGGTGCCTCGGAGCGATCACCGGCCGGGCTGCCTCGATGAGAGCCGGTGCCCGATGGGGACGGTCTGAGCCTCGAGGCTGCAGGGCTTTGAGGTTTCACGTTTCTGCGTCTTTGCTGCTTCGGGGTTGCCCCGTTTCGTGCGCGGGAGGCGCGGGGGCGCTCACTCCGCAGCAAGGAGAACAGGTCGCGCGTCCGAGCGAGTAGGATCGGAATCTTTCAGGGAAGGAGCGGCGCCCGGCGACGACGCCGGGCGCGGCGGGCAAGGCGCACTCAGCATGCGCCCCGCGATCACGGGTAGCCTTTCTGGAGCCACCACTCGGCGATCTCGATGCGACGAGCGAACCACACCTTGGGAAAGCCCTTGGCGTACTTGATGAACTCGTCGATGATCTTGGTGCGGAACGGCACGCCCGAGACGAACGGGTGGAGGTTGAAAGCGAAATACTTCGGATAGCCCTGTTCGCCCTCCCAGTAGAGGTAGTCGAACTGGTCCTTCATGATCTGCAGAAGGTCTCTCGGCGTCCGCCCGGTCCCGTAGGTGGAGTAGTCGTTGCAGCCGGGAACGTTGTAAGGAATCACGACCACCTTGCGCCCGCGCGACTCCAGAACGTAGGGGTTGTCGCTGTTGAGGGGATCGGCCCACCAGACGAAGCCCGCCTCGGCGACCAGCTCCAGCGTGTGGGGAGTGGAAGCGTGACCGGGCGAGAGATAGCCCGTGGGCTTCTGACCCAGCACCTTCTCGAACGCCGCCACCGTTTTCTGGATCGACTCCCGCTCCTGCTCGCGAGTGTACATGAACGAGTACTCGTGCTCGTAACTCTCGGAGGAAAACTCGTGCCCCTGAGCCTTGAATTCGCGGCAGGCGTCCGGAAATTGCTCGACCTTCAGCCCGTTCATCAAGAAGGTCGCCTTGAGCTGGTGGCGATCGAACATCTCCATGATTCTCCAGATGCCGACCCGGTCGCCGTACTCTCGTTCCGTCACCAGCGCCATGTTCTGCTTGAAAACCGCGTTGGGCGGCGGCAGGGTGGCTCCGCCGTGCCGCTGCAGGGACTGGTGGGTGGCGAAGTTCGCCGGCCAAACCTCCCACGGTATGATGAAGGTCACGCAGATTTTGGCCTTGTCCGGCCATTCGATCGCGATCGGTTTGCCCATGTTCGCACTCCTCGTGATTTTCTGGCCGCCATGCATCCGCATGGCGTTTGAATCTCAAAACCCCGGTGATCTTTACCTGCTGCCTCGGCCAAAAGCAAGCGGCGGTCGGCGCGCGAGCGCCCTGCGGCGGGCTACGGACCGCCGCCGCGGGCTTCATCGGCCGCGGGCTGCGCCTGCCGCGCAATCCATGTGACGACATCGAGCAAATGCCGCGGAGCCTGGCCCATGCGTTTCCTCATGCCCCTCGCCGAGCGGCCGACGTGTTCGGCGAGGAACCGGTTCCGTGCGGCGGCGGTCGTTGCGGCGGCTTCGGCGTCGCCGCGGCGGAGAGCATAAGCTTCCTTGAGGAAGAGATAACTCACGAAATTCGCCTGAACGGCGATGTGGTCTGCGGCTTCTTCGCGGCGCGGAGTGAACGAAAAGGCGCGGTAGCAGGACTCGAGGGCCGCAAGGAGATGCCCCGGGTCCTCGAAGCCGCAATAACTCGCTTCTCGCGGAGACGCGGTTCCTCCCGGACCGAAGAGCCTGTGGTAGGAGGCTTCGCTCCAGCTGCCGGCCCTTCGGGCGCACAGGACCAGGGCGGCATCGTGGACCTCGGAGCTGAGTCGGTCGATCTCGGCCGTGCGCTCGGGCCGGGGGCGCTCCAAAAGAACAGCCGCCAGGCGCCAGGCCGCGGCTCGTGCCGCGAGGGTTTGGGCCATGATCTCGCCGCCGGCCGTCATTTTGCCGCTTCGAACGCCAGCGGAATCCAGACGCTGCGCATTTTTCTCGCGCCGACTTCCTGGCGCGATCCTTCCCAGACCGCGAACGCAACCTGGGTCCGACCGCCGGGTTGCGCCCCGGACGGCAGCGGCCGGGCCAGCAACACGAACCAGCGTCCGCCCCCGTATTTGCCGTGGCCCCTGGAAACGGTCCTGGGCGCGACCTGCAGCGTGCCCGGGCCCTGCGCCACCAGGTCTTGCACGGGAGCCGTTCGCGGGGCCGCCACGGGATTGTCCACGTTACGCGCGGGCGCGTAACGTTTCGCCGCGGCCTGCTGCTCCGGCGATCCCGGCGTGAGCGGCGGCGCCTCGAACGGATAGTGATCCAGCGCGGCTCGCGGATAAATCGCGCCGATCTCGTCTTTTCGGCCGTCCGCGATCGCCTGAGAAACGGCCGACCAGTAAGTGATCTCGACCGGCCGGCCTTCTTCTCCCATTTGCGGCGCCGGGACGTCGGGGGTCGTTGCTGCGGGGAGTTGAACGGCGACGGCGTCGCTGAACCGGCCAGGGCCCGGAACCTCGTCCCGCGTCGGGTCGGGCCAGCTCAATCGAAAGACGATCTCGCGTCCGTCCGTAACCGCCTGGACCTCGACGAACGGCGTAGAAGCCTGCATGAGCCGCGGCTCCACCATATCTTGAAGGACCAGCCTGGCCGTGTGCAGAGGGACCCGCTCCCAGATTCTGTCGTCGGCGGTGGACGGCAGCTTGCTTTCGAACACCGCTTTGACTTCGGCTTCCGAGACGGGCGGTCGTCTTTCGGCGCAGGCGGCGAGGGCGAGAGGGACGACGGCCGAGAGCGCCAGCAGAAAGGTCGCTTTTGCGGCGCCGCGCCGGACGGGGCGAAGCATGTCGAAGGTGAAACTTCCCGGCTTTCGCGGAGCCGCGGAAGACCGCGCCTCGGCCGCTGCCCGATGTTTTCGGCTGCCCATGGTCTTCTCCTACGACACGTTTGCCCGCATCACGCCGCGTGCGGCATCGAACGCCCGCCGGATGTGGACCGGCTCGCGCAGCGGGATCCGGACGATTTCCGAGCCCGTCTCGTCGTAGCCCAGCACCTGCTCGCCGGCCCGCTTCCACTTCGCGATCATTCGCTCCGTTGAGCCGAAAAGGGTCAGCAGGCCGGCAAGGTCTTTGTCCCGGGGGGCGCTCTTGTAGACCTCCAGCGCCGCGTCGACGCCCGGCCCGAACATCTGCCTGAGGTATTCGCGCGGCACGTGGACCGGCGGGATGTAGTAAACGTTGGGCTCGAGACCGAACTGGGGAAAGAGCGGCAGGGCGACCTTTTTGACGTGCACGAGGAAGTCGATCGGGCTTTCCGCGCGTGCCGCCTCCGGTTTGGAAATCCAGCCGGCGAGGCGGATCTTGCCGATGCAGTTGACGAAGCACTGAGGCTGAAGCCCCGATTCGATTTTCGGAAAGCAGGCGATGCATTTTTCGGACGTCCGGGTCATCGGGTTGTAAAACGTCTTCTTGTAGGGACAGGCCTTGACGCATTCCTGGTACCCGCGACAGCGCTGCTGATCGATCAGGACGATGCCGTCTTCGGGGCGCTTGTAGACGGCGCCGCGTGGACAGGAGGAGAGACACGCCGGGTAGGTGCAGTGATTGCACATGCGCGCCAGGTAGAAGAACCAGGACTGGTGCTCGCCCGTGAAATGCGCTCCCTTCCCCACGCCGTTGAGGCAGTCGTCTTCGCCGACGTTGGGATTGGAATAGTCCATCTCATCGGGCCGCCATCCCAGGACCCGCTCCCCCGCTTCGGCCGCCTCGAAGATCGTTCTCCCGGTATAGCGGCCGCCGGTCCAGCTCTGGACGCCGAGTTTCTCCAGGAGATTGACGTCCCAGGCGATCGGATAGAAACCGTAGGGCTTGGTCTCCACGTTGTTCCAGAGCATGTACTCCTGGCCCTTGCCGCTCGTCCACGTGGTCTTGCAGGCGAGGGTGCAGGTCTGGCAGGCGATGCATTTGTTGGTATCGAAGACCGCCGCGAACTGCCGCTTGGGCCGCTTCTCCGGATACCAGTAAGACATTTCACGTCCGATTTGCCAGTTGTAGACGCGCGCCATTATTCTTTACCGCCTTTCTTCGGGTTGACGGTCACGACGAATTTGCCGGCGAGATATTCTTTCATCGCCTTGCGCTCGTACCTGGGCCGGAGCCCCAGCGCGGCGGGACGCCACAGTCCCTTGGCGTCGAGGCCGCCCGGCTCCGCTCGGGTGATCTTGACGATCGCCTCGCGCGGCGCGCCCGTCGGGCAGTGCACGTCCGGCAGAAAGCCCTGGTTGACCGTGTGGCCGAAGAGGTCCTTGCGCACGAGCGAGTCGGTCATCCAGGTGGGTTTCAGCCAGCCTCGCGTCGCCGACTGGTGCGAGCCGGAACGAAACATCGCCTGATAGGGGCTGCGCGGGCTTTTCGCCAGGCCGTCCGGCCGGGACTCCTGTCCTTCGACCGACCCCGGCGTCGCGCCGTACATGTTGAACCACATGCGCGCGATGCCCCGGGGCGTTCCCGGATAGTAGCGCGCGCGGCAGAGGAGGCGGGCGAATTTGTAGTCCTTCTTGTTCTTCTCCCAGCCGCGGAACGGCCGGTCGGACGGGTCCGAATCGATCCATACGTAATCGCCGTCCTCGACGCCGAGCGCCTTGGCGTCGTCGGGATTGATATCCACGTAGCCCTCCGCGACGAAGGGCTGCCGCCTGTCGTGGCGGTAGACGTCGCCGAACGGCCCGAACAGCATCGCCACCATGTCGGTGTCGATCGGCATCGTGTGCGCTCCGTGGCGGTATTTCGGCGTGTGAAAAACGAAGCGGTAGCCGTCCTTCGCGAGCGGATGGGTGGTTTTCCGGGCCTCGGCCCAGCTCTTCACCACGTTGCGCGCCTGTCGGACTTCGTTGGAAAGATCGTCCCGCTTGACACCGTACTCTTCCGGTCCCTTGGGCTTGAGGAAGGGATGCGGCGGCGCGACGATGACGTTGGGCTCGTAGAACGTGGAATCGATCGGCTCCCGATAGACGGGCAGGTTTTCTCCGGCGGCGATGAACTCGTCTTCCTCCCGGTAGAATTCCAGTCGGCCGCTTTTCGTGTACCATGGCCGGGAATCGTGGACCTGCTCGTACCCGACGGCCTTGGGATTGGTCCGGCTCATCATCAAGGCGGGCACGCCCTGCTTCGCTTTCTCCTCCAGCTCCGTGATCCTGTAGCCCTTGGTGCTCGAGGAGTGGTCGAGGATCCGCTGCAAATAGACTTCCACCTTGTTTTCGTCGACGAACTTCCACATGTCGGCGAAACGCCGGTCTCCCGTGCGCCTGGCCAGGGCCTTGCCCACCAGCGCGAGACACTCGATGTCGCCGCGCGTCTCGAACGGGCGCGGAAGCGGCGTGCGCGGAAAAACGGTGAGGAACGGATTGGTGACCGACGCGCACATGTCGGGATGCTTCAGCTCGGCCCAGCTGTCCACCGCGAAAATCACGTCCGCCCATTCGCACGAGGTCGACCACCACCATTCCTGGACGGCGATCATCTCGATCTTGGGCAGCACGTTGACGACGGTGTTGTAATGCCATTTGACGTTGCCCAGGATCGAGTTGGCGTTGGCAAACCAGAGCGACTTCGTCGGGGTCGGCATGTGGGTCTTCCCCGTGATCATGGTCCTGCCCATCTTGAGCGGGTGATCCTCGTGGTTGTAGTAATGCGCCGACTCCGGCCTCCAGTACTGCCTGGGCCGCGCGGGTCTGGCGCCGTCGAGCTCGATATCGAAGGGGTTCTCGTTGATGTACTGGGGCACGCCGTTGAACATCGCCACGCGATAGTTGCCCGCGTAAGAGCCGATGTTGCCGCCGATCTTTCCGATGTTGCCGGTCAGCGCGGCGAGAAGAAACTGCGTGCGGTCCTTGTTGTCGTTGTTGAAGAATTGATTCGGCCCCATGCCGACCGCAAAGAGCGTGGTTCCCGGAGCCGCGGCGATCTCCCGCGCCAGGGCCTCGATCGTTCGAGCCGGCGCCCACGTGATCTCTTCGGTGGTCTTCGGGTCGAAGTGCCTGACGTATTCGGCGATCACGTCGAAGATCGGGCGGCAGGCGACCTTCTTCCCGTCCTTCAGGGCCACTTCGACCGTGCCCTCGAGGAGCGGGTCGGTCACCGGCGAAAAGGCTCCCACCTGATCCCGCGTAATCGCTTCGGGCCGGGATGCCTTGCGGTTCCACCAGACAAAATCTCCCCAGGAATTTCTGAGGTCCGCGGGGATCAGCATGTTCGTCTGGGCGCCGGGCGGCGGCGCCTTGTCCGCTTTTCCCAGCACCGTGGTCTGGTTCCTCAGAATCGCCGGTTCGGCGCCGAACACTTCCTCGGCGCGCAGCAGCTTCAGGTTGTCCGCCCGAACCAGGAGCGGGAGATCGGTAAACCGGCGGACGTAGTCGGCGTCGTAGAGTCTCTCGCGGATGATCACGTGGCAGAGCCCCAGCGCCAGCGCGGGAGTCGTGCCCGGTCGGACGACGACGGCATCGTCGGCCTTGATGCTCGTCGAGGAGTACTCGCAGGCGATGACCACCACCCTGGTCCCTTTGAGCCGGGCTTCCGTGAGCCAGTGGGTGTCCGGCATCTTGGTCGTAACCCAGTTCATCCCCCACACCACCACCATCCGGGCGTGCTCGACCGCATGGAGATCGAACTCCACGGTCTGCTGGCCGGTCACCATCGGATGGCCCGGCGGCAGATCGGTGTGCCAGGAATAATTGTCCCAGCCCCGTCCTCCCAGAGCATCTTCAGGTCTCACGCCCCGCAGCCTGTGGTCCAGCAGCGCGACAGAGTTGGCCAGCCGGTACAGGCCGAAAACCCGCGTCACGCCGAGGAGCGGCATGCCGCCCCGAAACTTGAGCACCTGGGTGCCGGCCCCTCTGGTCGCGCGAACGGTTTCCTCGTCGTATCCCTGTTGCAGGAGCCGCTTTTGTCCGGTTTCGCCGCTGTACGTCGTGGCGATGTTGATCAGGGCGGCTGCGACCAGGTCCGCCGCCTGTTCGTGGGTCACCCGCAGCCATTCGTCGCGCGCGCGATTGAAGTACTCCCTGGGAGGCGTGCCGTCTTTTCCGCGCGGGAATCCTTTTTCGACCCAGGCCTTGAAGCCTTTGCGGACCATCGGATAGCGGAGCCGGCGGTCGCCGTAGAAGCGACGCGTGAGCGCCAGTCCTTTCTGGCAGACGCGCGGGTCCCAGCGGTGGCTTGCCCTGTTTCCGTAGAGGTCGGTCGCCTCGCCGTACTTCATCGTCGGACCGATGCGCGTGATCACGCCGTCGCGGGTGAAGGCCTTCAGGATGCAGTTGTGCGTGTCGTTGGGGGCGCAGAGGAACGCGAACGTCGAATCGTATTTCCAGAGGTCTCGGTAGGCTTCTTCCCAGTTGCGATCGGGGTAGGCGGCCAGAGGGTTCTCGACGGCCTGCAGGCCCCAGGCCTCGCTCGCCGAGAGCGCGAACGCCGAGAATCCAGCGGCGCCGAGCCATTCCAGAAACTCGCGGCGGCTGATGTCCGTCATTTTTTTCCCTCCCATGTGCGAATGAACGCGACGATCGAGGCGATTTCGGGATCGGTGAGCGCTCCGCGGACCGCCGAACCGGCCGCGAAGCCGGTCATCGAGGTCCCGCGCCGCCCGGTCTGGATCGTTCTCAGGAGATACGTGTCCGTGGCGAGATCGAGGAAAACGCGGTTGTTCAGAGCGGGCCCTTCCTTGCCTTCGCCGCGCTCGCCGTGGCAGCTGGCGCAGGCCGAAGCGTACAGCCGCTGTCCTTGCGCCGCATCGCCTCGAATCCAGCGGCGCGGCCTGCCGTCGCCTTCGTACGCCACGTCGCCGAGACCGCGGACGTACGCCACCAGGCGGCCGATTTCCTCTTCTCGCAGCCCTCCCTCTTGCTCTCCCCAGGCGGGCATTCGCCTCCCCGGACGCCCCCGTTTGATCTGCTCCCGCAGGAAATCGTCGGAGGCCACCCGGAGAAAGTCCGCGTTGGCGATCGCGGGAAAGGCGGCGAAGCCGGGATAACGCATCCCTTCGCCCCTGGGACCATGGCAGGCGGCGCAGAACGTGCCGTAGAGCGTCGCTCCGTCCGTCGCGAATTCTCTCGACCCGAAGCGCTCGGCTCGAATCCTGTCCTTCGGCCACAGCGCTTCCGGATAGCTCCGCCGCCTGAGCGACAGCATGTAGAAGGTGAGTTGCTGGATCTGCGCTTCGGTCAGGCCCAGCTCGGGCATCATCGAGCCGCGCACCACCGAGGCGGGCGCACGAAAGTGCTGCTTCAGCCAGTTCGCCAGCGTGCGCTCTCCCGGCACCTGGCTGAAGTTCAACTGCCCCGGATCCTTGTTGCCCACCGCCGTCAGGTCCGGACCGTCGTCGCCGCCGACGCCGCGGATCTTGTGGCAGCCGCGACAGCCCAGCGAATGAAAAAGCGCCTTCGCCTCGAGCAGGCCGGGAGCGCCGACGCGAGAGCGGAGATATTCGTCGAGCTCGAGCCGCTCCGTCTCCGAAAGCTCTCCGAACGCGGTAACCCAGGGACCTCCGGCCGCTTTCTTTCTGTGCTGGAGGTGGCGCTCGTACCAGTCCGGCTGGTAGCCGGTGGCGCCGGCCCGCGATAGATCCGGCCCTTCCTGGCCCCCGGCTCTGCCGGGACGCAGGGTGCCGCCGCGTCCGTCCACCTTGTGGCAGGCGAGGCAGTCGGCTTGCTCGAAGCGGGCCTTTCCCCTCTCGAGCAGCGCAAGGTTCGGTACGCTCAAGTGAGTGTGGCAGGTCCCGCAGCCCGCGTACGAGTATTCTTTCGGAAGCATCGGCTCCGGCCAGTGAGGGACCCGGCCGTGCGCGTCGGCGGTGTCGGTCGCCCGCGACTGGCCGCCGTGGCACACCACGCAGCCGAAAGAGCCGGGATCGTGGACGACGTTCGGGTGGCGCCCGAAAAGGCGGTCCCCTTGGAGGCCGCTCTCGCCCGGAGCCATGCCGACGTGGCAGCTCACGCAGCGGTCGGTCGCCCCCGTGTCGCGGCTTACGATCTGGCGGAGCTGAACGGCGAACGCGGCGGCCTCGGCCGCCGGGAGGCGCCGGCGGATCTCCTGCTGGATCACCCGCCAGTCGCGAAAGAAATTCTCCTCAACCGCAGCCCACGCGAGCACCGCCAGCGTCCCCAGGCTGGACCAGAGAAGGAGATGTTTGTTGGCTTTCATCGAGCTCCTAGTGAGTTCGAAAGCATGTAGACGGCGTAGCCGCCGCTGGCCGGTGCCCTTCGCCTGCGGCCGGCAGGCGGTTGACAGGCAGGCCGCGGAACAATTTGAACGAAGCGAAGCGATTGCACGGTTTGAACGGCTTGGATCATTTCTTTCAGTGTCCCGGCCACTGGGCCGGCGACCAGTAAAATTCCCAGTTCGGTCCGCGGAAGTAGGTGCCGATCGCGGTGAGCACGACGAAACCGCAGACGAAGCAGGTGAACAGGGCGAGAGCGCCGGCGCGCGTGGAGTCGTATGTCTTCAAACACCGCAGGGAGTAAAGAGCGTACAAGACCGTGAGCAGCGTTCCCGGGTTGACCAGGGTGATGACCAGCTGGGGTGCGGCGGGCCACCATTGACGAATCCACCCGAAGCGAATCACGAACGCCTCGACGGCGATGACCGCGGCGAGGCCGAAGACGAGCGAACGGACGACCAGCGGTTTGCCGCCCGGCCCACCGAACCACACGCCGGTTCCTTCGGTTTCGCGATCCAGGTAGGGAATCAGGCCCAGACCGACGAGCACGATCATCGGGATGCCGATGCCCCCCATGAACGCGGAGTGGGAAACCAGTTCCTGGAGACCCAAAAAATACCATGGCGCCTTGGCGGGATTTTCGGGAACGGCGGGATTCGCCACTTCCTTGAGCGGGGCGTCGAGGAAAATCGCCAGAACGACGGAAAGCGCCACCGTCAACATGAACACGGCGGCCTCCGCGATCATGAGATGCGGCATGGAGGGAACCGTCTGCTCCGGCCCGTTGCCGACCGCCGCCGTTCTCCCCTTGACCAGCGCGGCGAGGCTGTAGGTCTTTTGCGGCGCTTCCGTGAAGACCGGATAGACGTCCGTCCCTGGAGGTCCGAGCCGTTTTTCCGCGTCGGCGGGCCGGGCGAGACCTCCGTCTTTGCGAATGCGCCAGAAATGAACGCTCATGAGCGCCACGAGCAGCAGCGGGAGGATCATGACGTGAAAGAGGTAGAAGCGGATGAGCGCTTCTTCCCCGACGTCTTCGGAGCCCAGAAGAAGCAGTTTTTGCAGTCCGCCGATATCCAGCCATCGGGTGATTCCGAGCGCGTCGGTCACCTCCCGGGGAGACTGGGCGATGTTGGCGCCGATGGTGATCGCCCAATACGCGAGCTGGTCCCAGGGAAGGAGATAACCGGTAAAGGAGAGACCGAGGGTTGCCACCAGCAGTCCCATCCCGATCACCCAGTTGAATTCGCGCGGCGCCCGGTAAGCCGCGGTGTAGAAGACCCGCGCCATGTGCAGCAGCACGAGCACCACCATCATGTTGCCCGACCAGCGGTGGATGTTGCGAATGAAGCGCCCCGTCGGCACCACGAAATGGATGTCCTTGATCGAGAGGTAGGCAACGTCCGGGTACGGCTTGTAATAGAACATGAGCAGCACGCCGGTGATCAGCAGGACGAAGAAGCAGGAGAGCGCGGCAATGCCGAGCCCCCAGGTGGTCGACCAGCGCAGGCTCCACCGGTGGGTTCGAACCGGATGCAGGTGCAAAAAGACGTTGCCGAAAACGAACGCGGAACGCGTCCGATCCGACCGGGGCTTCCCGCTGCGAAACATCGTCTCGCCGAAGCGACGGGGAACCGCTTTCAGGTTTCCGATGAAGCGGGCCGACGCCGGAACATCCGGTGGATTTTCTCTCTGCGCGGGGCGGCTCATACGGTCACGGTGGTGCCGGGCGGCACGGTCTTGCCCTCGTCCACCAGGAACTGGTTCGGGCCCACGGATTTGATCTCCAGCCAGGGCAGCGGCTTCGGCGCGGGCCCTTTCAATACGGTTCCGTCTTTCGCGAACTTCGAGCCGTGACACGGGCAATCGAAGCCGGACTCGGTGGCGTTCACGATGCAGCCCAGGTGCGTGCAAATCCTGGAAACCGCGTATACGCCGTTGCCCTCCTTGTAGATCGCGACGGAACGACCCGCCGGGACGTAGGGCTGACCGGGGGCGAGCGACGCGGGCAGCGCGACGGGGAACCTCTTCGATGGGGAAGGAAGGACGGCGGCCTTCGGCAGGCGGATCGCGCCGAGAAACCCGAAGAGCAGGGCGGCCGCTGCGGACCACCAGGCCGTCAGACCGAGAAAATCTCTGCGCGCCATGGGCTCGGGCTCGAGCCGCGACCGTCCGGTTTCCCCGGTATCGGGATCGTTTTTCATGCCGTTCTCCACTCGGTTCGGAAAATGACGCGCTCCATCGCAATGGCATCGGCAGGGCAGCGCTCGACGCAAAGCGCGCAGCGGATGCAGCGATCCTCGTCCTTCAGGATGGCGGAGGCGTCGTCCCGGTCGGCGCCGTCCCCGAGCCGTGATCGAATGAGGTCGGTCAGCTCCGGGGTAGAATGGAGGGACGAGACCGGGACCAGCGTCAGGCAAAGCGTCGGACAGACGTCGGCGCAGCCGCCGCACAGAATGCAGCGAGCGGAATCGAAGACCGGCGTCACGCCGCAATCCAGGCAGCGGGAGGCCTCGCGCACGGCGTCCCGTTCCTCCAGGCGTTTTTCCACCAGCGCCCTGGGATCCCGGACGCGCTCCTCGATAGCCAGCGCGGGCAGCTCGACGCGGCGGATTCGCTCGTAGCCGCGCTCGCGCCGATAGCGGTCGAGCCGGATGAAGCTCGTCAGGGTTTCGGGGTGGAGCGCCCGTCCGGTCAGATACTGGTAGACCGAGCGGGCCGCCCGCTTGCCGGAAGCGACGGCGTCGATCAGCAACCGGGTGCCGTGGGCGAGATCCCCCGCGACGAAGACCCCTGCGGCCGAAGTCATCAGCGTGGCCGGATCCACCTTCGGCCAGCCGGGACGGATCTGCTCGACATCGGCGCCGCCGTCGTCGAGGAACGAAAGGTCCGGCGCCTGACCGGCGGCAATCAAAACCGTGTCGCACTCCAGAGTCCGGCGGTCGTGCTCCGCGAACTGCGGCGCGAAGCGTCGTTGATCGTCGTAGACGCGCAGGCAACGCTTGATCTCGAGACCGCGGACGCGTCCGAGGGAATCCCGCTGAATTTCCACCGGCCCCCAGCCGGAGAGGCGCTCGATTCCCTCCTCGGCTCCCTCCCGGATTTCCACGGTGTCCGCCGGCATCTCCTCGAGCGTTTCCAGCGAGACCAGACGAACGCGCCGGGTTCCGGCCAGGCGCGCGGCGGTGCGCGCCGCGTCGTAAGCGGCCTGGCGTACCACGGTGCGCGCGACGTCGTAGGCGACGTTGCCGCCGCCGATCACTGCGACGTCCGAGCCGAGCGGCAAGCGCTCGCCGAGCGCGACCGCGCGAAGGAAATCGACGCCGCCGTAAACCCCCGGGCCCTGCTCGCCCGCAAGGCCCAGGCTTCGCGAACGCTTTGCGCCCACGGCGATGATCACGGCGGCGAAATCCGCGCGCAGGGCGCGCAGCGAGATGTCCCGGCCGACCCTGGCGTTGCAGCGGATCTCCACGCCGAGCGCCTGGATGACGGCGATCTCGCGGCGGATGAGCTCGCGGGGTAGGCGGTACTCGGGCACCCCCAGAGCGAGCATGCCCGCCGGTACGGGCTCCGCCTCGAAAATCACCGGCTGGAAACCGAGCAGGGCGAGATCGTGCGCGGCGCTCAGTCCCGCCGGCCCCGACCCGACGATGGCGACCCGCTCCCCGTTTGCCGGAACGAACGCTCCGCGCGCGGCCGCCCGGAGCAGAGAAGCCATCTCTTCGGAGTCGGCGGCGACGCCGGGCTCGTACGAGCGCAGCGCCTGCAGGATCTCATCGGCGCCGCGAGCCTCCGCGCCGTGGGACTCGCAGACGAATCTCTTGAGCGCCCGGATGGCAATCGGCCGGTCCAGCGCCACGAACGACCCGTCGTCGTCGGTGCGGGGAATTTTGCCCCGCCGGCACGAGAGCTCGCAGGGGGCGCCGCAGATTCTGCCGCAGATGGAAGCGAGAGGGTTGGGTCCCCGGGCGATCAGATAAGCCCGTTCGAAGTCCCCGTCGGCGATCGCCCGCACGTAGCCGCGCGCGTCGGTGTGCACCGGACAGGCGACCTGACATGAAATCAGCTGCCTGTGGTGAGCGGCGGAGGGAAGCTCAACCCGATAGCCGTTCTGTAGCACCTGTTCCACGGCAACGTTTCCGCTAGCATATCTCGACCGGGATTCGCGTGCGCCAGTGAACCTCCTCGGCGATCCACTGCAGCGTCGGCAGGCTGACCTTCTCGATCCTGGGATCGACGGGCGGGCGATCCAGCGTGTAGATTTGCACCAGCGCGGGACGGATTTCCTCGATCCGCTCGGACCACAGCTCCACCGAATCGGGGTCGGCGTTGGTCACCCGGCCTTGAACGAAAAGAGAGGCGAGGTGCACTCTTTTCAGCTCCCTCAGGCCGGCGACCAGCTCTCCCACGTAAATCGGCCCCGCGGGTTGATTGAGCTCCCGGATCAGCTCCTCGCTGCCGGCATCGAACTTCATCACGTTGAGATCGAGCAGGTCCAGGGTGTCGCGCACGCGGGGATCGGCGACGGTGGAGGAGTTGGAGAAGATGGCGGTGGCGGCGCGGGGGAGGTAACGATCGCGGAGTTCCTTGACCGCCTCCACGATCTCGCGCAAATGCGGGTGAAGCGTCGGCTCGCCGTTGCCGCAAATGACGATCGAGTCGGCGCGCCTGCGGTTGTGCGACAACCGCTGCAGCGCGTTCTCGAGCGCGCCGAGGACCTTGTCGGGCGGCGGCGTGTCCTTGAGCCGATCGCCCGGCGGAGCCGTCGCCCGGCAGGTCCAGCTGTAGGGGCAGCACAGACAGTTGAACGAGCAGAGCTTGTACCGCGACGGCATGAGGTTGACCCCGAGGGAGAAACCGAGCCGTCGGGAGCGCACGGGGCCGTACACGATCCTCGATCGGATGGGCCGTTTCTGTAAAGCGACCGCCAACACGTTTCACCTCAGAGAGCCCGGACGCCTCAACGGTTCGCCCTCCTGTAGCCGAGAGCATCCTGGGCGATGATGAGCTTGTGGATGTTCGCCGACCCCTCCACGATCTGATACGCCTTGGCGTCGCGCAGGTAGCGCTCGACCGGGAATTCCGTGGAGTAGCCGTAGGCGCCGAGAATTCTTACCGCCGCGTCCGCGTTGAAGGCCGCGGCCTCGGCCGCCGCGTACTTGGCGACGGAGACCTCGAGGTTGTTCGGCCGCCCGCGGTCGGCGAGCCAGGCGGCCCGATAGACGAGCAAGCGGGCGGATTCCTCCTGGACCGTCATCTGGGCGATCAGGTCCTGGTTCATCTGGAACTCGCCGATGCGCCGGCCGAACTGCTTTCTCTGGTTCGAGTAGTCCAGCACGGCCTCGCGGGCGGCCCGAGCCAGGCCCAGCGCGCCCGCCGCGCAGCTCAAGCGCGTGTGGTTGAGGTGGCGCATGCAGATCCGGAAACCGTCCCCTTCGGCGCCGACGCGGTTTTCCCCGGCGATCTCGAAATCCTCGAAGGTCAGCTCGCCGGTGGGCGAGGCGTGGGTACCCATCTTGCCGAGCTCGCGCCGGCTGACCCCCGGGCGATTGAGGTCGACGTAGAAAGCGGACATGCCGCGGTGCCCGAGCGCCCGGTCGGTGTACGCGAAAACGATGCCCGAGTCGGCCACGGTGGCGTTCGAGATCCAGGTCTTGGTCCCGTTCAACACGTAGCCGCGCCCGTTGCGCGCCGCCGTCGCCCTCATGCCCGCGACGTCGGACCCGGCATCGGGCTCCGTGATCGCAAAACAGCCCAGGGAGCCCCCCGAGACCAGCGCCGGAATGTAAGCCCGTTTTTGCTCCTCGGTGCCGAACTCGAGAAGGGTCACCGCCGGTCCCGCCTGCATGTTGAGATAGACGCGGATGGCGCTGTGGGCGCGCGCGATCTCCTCCGAGATGACGGCGTGGCCGAGGAATCCCAGGCCGTTTCCCCCGTATTCTTCGGGGATGAGGCAGCCGAAAAACCCCAGCTCGCCCATTTTGGCGATCAGGTCGCGGCGAAAGACGTGGTTTCGATCGTCCTGAGCGGCGGTCGGGGCGATCTCCTTGTCGGCGAACTCGCGCGCCAGATCCCTGACGGCGGCGATCTCTTCCGGCAGCTCGAAATCCATGGAGCCCCGCGTCAGGTCGTGATCTCCTTGACGAAGTGGACCATCTTGCCCTGCACGAAGCCGAGGCGGCTGAAGAACTCCTTGATGTCCGATTGCTGGTTGTCGATCAGGGTGAAGATGGTCTTGACGCCGTGGTCTTCGGCCGACGCGGCGAAACGCTCCACCAGAGCCCGGGCGACGCCGCGATGGCGGTAGACGGGGTCGACGCCGATGATCTCGATCCAGGCGACCGTTCCCGGAAGCCCGAACTCCAGCTCGCCGGCGCGCCCCAGGAGAAAGCCGACGACGCGGTTGTCCAGCTCGGCGACCAGGGAGGCCCAGTGCGGGCGGATCGCCTCGGAGATCTCGATTCTTTTCTCCCAGTAGTCCCGGCGGGCGACACCGGTCACGCGTTCCTCGATATCGACGATGGTCGCGAGGTCGCTCTTGTCCAGGTTCCTCACGTAGACGTCTTTTGCCATAAGCGGTTTACCTCCGGGGCGTTCACTTCTGATTGAATTTCGGCGGGCGCTTTTCGACGAACGCCCGGTAGCCTTCCTGAAAGTCGGCGGTCTCCATACATCGCGCCTGGGCCATCGCTTCCATCTCCAGCGCGGTTTTGAGATCCGTGTGGGCCTCGAAGTTGAGCAGCTCCTTGGTGACGCCGAGCGCGTAGAGCGGACCTTCCTTGAGCCGCCGCGCCAGCGCATAGGCCTCTTCCATCAAGCGCTCCCCGGGAACGACCCGGTTGGCCAAGCCGATGCGATAGGCCTCCTGCGCGTCGATGGTATCGCCCAGGTAGACCAGCTCCGTCGCCCTGCCCAGGCCCACGATCCGGGGCAGGAGATACAGGGCTCCCATGTCGGCTCCGGCGAGCCCCACCTTGACGAAAAGGAACGAAGCCTTGGCGCTCTCCGAAAAGATGCGGAGGTCGGAAGCGAGCATCAACATCGCGCCCGCGCCGGCCGCGATGCCGTTCACCGCGGCGACGATCGGCTTCTTGAGGTTGCGCATGTTCTCCACGACGTTGCAGGTCATGCGGGTGAACCGGTAGAGCTCCTCGCCCTTCATCCTGAGCAGCGGGCCGATGATGTCGTGGACGCTCCCGCCGGAGCAGAATCCCTTGCCGGTGCCGGTGAGGACGAGCACCTTGACCGCGTCGTCGCGCGCCAGGTCGGCCGTCATCTTCTCGAGCTCGGCATAGGTCTCGAACGTCAGCGCGTTGAGCCTTTCCGGATCGTTCAGGCGCGCGGTGGCGATGCCGTCGTCGACCTCGAAAACGAAGCTGCGATAACTCATCTCGTTCTCCCCGGGCTCCGCGATCGTCTTCCCGTGCCCCGGCTAGGCCAGCCGGAACAACTGAACGGCGTTGTCGCGGAGGAGTTTTTTCTTCGCCTCCTCCCTCAATCCCAAAGCTTCGATCTGCTCGAGGCTTTCCTTCCACGGCAGGCCGTTGGTCCCCCACAGGGAGCGGTCCTGCCCCATGCGGCTGTTGATGTAGTGGATGATTTCGGGCTTGAGGTACTTCGGCATCCAGGCGTCGATGCCGAAGTAGACGTTGTCCCACTTGTAGCAAACCGAGATCAGCTCCTCGACCCAGGGCCACCCGGTGTGGGCGCCGACGATTTTCAGGTCGGGAAAATCGCTGGCGATGCGATCCAGGTAGATCGGCCGCGCGTGCTCGCTCGGCATCGCCTCGAGCACGTGGCCGACCTGCATGGAGACCGGAACGTCGAGCTCGGCGCACTTGGCGTAAAGCGGATACATCTTGGCGTCGTGCAGGGGGATGTCGAAGCCGTAGATGTGAACGTAGACGCCCTTGAAGCCGTGCTCCTTCACCGCGCGCTCGATCTCCGCCAGCGATTCCTTGATGCGAAACGGGTTGTAGCCGGCCAGCCCGACGAAGCGGTCGGGATAGCGCTCGAGGTACTGCGCGACCTCCTCCAGCTTCGTGTCCATGTACATCCACTTGTTGCGGTACGACCACATCTTGCACTGGGTGATGAAGACCTTGTCGACGCCGGCTTCGTCCATCTTGGCGACCATCGCGTCGATGCTGTCGTACTGGGGCAGCCCTCCGATGGCCCTCTCCATCCGGCAGATGAGCTCTCCCTTCTTGGCCTCGTTCCACCTGGCGATGAACTCGGGCGTCGCCACGTAGTACATGAAGTCGATCGCTTTCACGCCATCGCGCATCTCCGTCTCCTTTCCGGTCGCACCCTCGCGGGAGAGCGAAGGGCGCTCACACCATCGTCAACCCTCCGCTCACGCTCAGGGTCTGTCCGGTGATGAAGTCGGCGGACGACGAGGCCAGGAAGCGGACGGCGTCGGCGATCTCTTCCGGCTTGGCCGCGCGGCGGAACGGCGTCGCCTTGATCACCGCTTCCACGATTCTTTCGGTTTGCGGCGACTGGGCCCGGATCGCCTGCAGCAGCGGCGTGTCGGTCATTCCGGGGCAGACCACGTTCACGTTGATCTTGTAGCGCGCCACCTCGCGCGCCAGCGTCTTCGAGAAGGCGATCACGGCCCCCTTGGTCCCGGAATAGACCGCCTCCCAGGACGAGCCTACCCGGCCGGCGTCCGAGGCGATGTTGACGACCTTGCCGGCGCCGCGGGCGATCATGTGCGGCAGCACCGCGCGGCAGGTGTGAAGCACCGACTTGAAATTGATGGCGATGATCTTGTCCCAGGTTTCCTCGTTGCTTTCCACGAAAGGCTCGAGCCGGTCCCATCCGGCGCAGTTGACCAGAATGTCGATCTGGCCGAACTCCTTCAGCACGGTTTCGACCATGCGCTCCACTTCGGCCCGCTTCGTCAGGTCGACCGGGCAGGCGATCGCCGGGGCAAAACCGCAGTCCGTCGCTTCGTCCCGCACCCGGTTGGCGTTGTCCGCCGCGATGTCGGCGACCGCCACGCGCGCTCCGTCGAGCGCCAGTGCAAGAACGGTTGCGCGGCCGATGCCGCTCGCGCCCCCGGTTACGATCGCTGTCTTGTTTCTCAGGCTCATGCTTGACTCCTTTGGGGTTGGTTTCGTCGGATTTTATCCGCTGTCGAAAAATTTCCGCTAGGCGGTCCGGGCGACGCTCGCTGCCTCCATGCCTTCTTCCCGTCTTTTTTTTAGGCGGTTGATGCCGAGCAGGGCGGCGCCGAGGGCGCCGACCATATGGGGTTGCGGGGGGAGGTTGATTTTGCGTTTGAGGGTATCCTCGAGGGCTTTGACCATGCCGGGCTGCAGGGCGAC